>CAZRGY010000093.1:0-10949 GCA_964599715.1 uncultured Verrucomicrobiota bacterium
GTGGATGAGGTCGGTGTGGATACCTTTGAATCGACCGCACATTTTTACGCGAAGGGCTTGGTGAACGGACAGCGTGAGATAGTCTACAATGCTGCGGATATTTTTGAGACCGAAAGCCCTAGAGAAGTCAAAGCGGGAATGGAAGCGCTAGTTTATTATGATGAAAAGGGCGGACTTGCGAGATTTATGGAGAAAGGTTTTAGAGTCGTTGCGATTAGGGATTTTGAGCGCCGGGACTTCTACTTTTGTTTTTATTGTACCGTTTGTCTAACCTCGACGGTATTGATGAGTTTCTTGTACGCCTTCAGAACTAGGTTGATCGGAGCCACCAATAGAGTTGCACATGTGACAGATGTTCCGAATCAGTGACTGCAGAGGATGGGTTAAATCACAGAGGAAAGTGGAGCAGTGGGTGGCAGATTACTCGTCGTCACCACCGCCGTTATTCGCGTAGGATTTCTTCTCCCAAGGTTTCCGTTCTCGCTCGGGCACCTTGGTGTCCACCTTCACATAGTAGGTTTCTTCTCCGAGCATTTCGTTGATGGCGTGCTCGAACTCGTTTGAAGGCGCGACGAAATAACGGTCATGCGTCTCGATGAAGATGACCGCACCACTGGGATCGCGGAAGCAGAGAAACAAGGGAGTGCGGCCACGGTTGGCTTCTACCAGTTCGCGCACTTGATCCAGCTTCTCTGGCGTGAGATGAGCCATCTGGAGACGCAGGTGAACCTGCTTGGTGTACTTACGCGGGGCCATCTCGAGCGGCATGATCTCCACCGGGAAGATCTTGGCCTTGTCCTCCGCGTTATTCACCTCGCCGATGACCATGATGGCGGCGTTTTGCACGAGCTGTTCGCGGAACTTCTCGTAATTGTCATTCATGCAAAGGATCTGGGCGCTGCCGCCGATATCCTCCAGCGTGACCATGGCGTAAGGCTTGCCGGATTTCTTGGAGAACCCTTGTTGGATGGCCGTGATCATGCCGCCGAGGCGGCTCATCGTCTTGGTGGGCAACAGCGCGGCCTCGGAAAGATTACACAGGGTGTAACGCTCCAGCAGACTGGCGTAGGGCGTGAGCGGGTGGCCAGTGACGTAGAAGCCGAGCAGATCCTTCTCCGCTTGCAGCAACTCGCTCTGCGGCCACTCCGGGAGCTTGGCCATGGATTCGGGCGGAGCGGAGTTATCCTCCTCCAACATGCCGAAGAGGGAGACCTGACCACGGGCCTTGTCGGCGGCGATGCTCGCCGCGCGGGACAGGCTGAAATCGATCTGGGCGAATTGCGTGGCGCGGGTCTCGCCGAAGCAATCGCAACCACCGGATTTGATGAGCGCTTCCAGGACCTTGCGGTTCACTGTGCGTGTATCGACACGCTGGCACATCTCGCCGAGGGAGGTGAATTTGCCGCCTTCCGCCCGCGCTTTGAGGATGCTTTGCACGGCAACTTCGCCGACGCCCTTGATGGCGGCGAGGCCGAAGCGGATGACCGTGCCTTCCCGGGCCGGGGCGAAGTAAAGGCTGCTCTCGTTCATGTCCGGCGGGAGGACTTCGATACCCATGTTGCGCGCCTCGGCGATGAACTGACTGAGCTTCGCGGTGTCGCTCATGTCGTTCGTCATCATGGCGCAGAAGAACTCGACCGGGTAATTCGCCTTGAGATATGCCGTCTGGTAGGCCACGACGGCATAGGCTGCGGCATGTGACTTGTTGAAACCGTATCCGGCGAACTTCTCCAGCAAGTCGAACACCTGGTTGGCCTTGTCCGCCGGGATGCTGTTGATCTCCTTCGCACCTTTGACGAAGAGTTCGCGATGCTTCTGCATCTCCTCGACCTTCTTCTTGCCCATCGCGCGACGCAGCAAATCGGCGCCACCAAGCGTGTAGCCGGCGAGGATCTGCGCGGCTTGCATCACCTGCTCCTGATAGATGAGCACGCCGTAGGTCTCCTTGGAGATGCCTTCGAGCAAGGCGTGCGGATACTCGACTTCCTTGCGGCCATGTCGGCGTTCGATGAAGTCCGGGATCAGATCCATCGGGCCGGGACGATAGAGCGCCACGAGCGCGGTGATGTGCTCCACGGAGGCGATCTGGAAGCGGCGACAGAGATCGCGCATACCACCAGATTCCAGCTGGAACACGCCCAGCGTATTCGCCTTGTTCAGCAGGTCGTAAGCTTTGGCATCAACCAGCGGAAAGGTGTCGACATCGATGGTGATACCCTTGGTCTGCTTCACCATCTCGCATGTGTTGCGGATGACGGTGAGCGTCTTCAGACCGAGGAAGTCCATCTTCAACAGACCAAGGTCACCCACCGGGTTCATCGCGTATTGCGTGACCATGGTGCCGTCCTCGTCCTGCTTGATGGGGAGGAGATTGATGAGCGGCTCGGGACCGATGACGACAGCCGCGGCGTGGATGGAGGAATTGCGCGTGAGATCTTCCAGCACGAAACCAGTGTCGATCAATTCGCGGGTGACTTCCTCGGTATCATAAGCCTGTTTGAGATCGGCCGATTGCTCGAGCGCCTTCTTGAGGTCCATCTTGAGCTCGTTCGGGATCATCTTGGCGAGGCGGTCGCACTCGCCGTAGCTCAGGCCCATGACACGGCCGACATCACGCACCACGGACTTCGCACCCATCGTGCCGAAGGTGATGATCTGGGCGACGCAATCGCGGCCATACTTCTGGCGCGTGTATTCGATCACGTCCGCACGGCGGTCATCGGCGAAGTCGATATCGATATCCGGCGGATTGACGCGCTCAGGATTCAGGAAGCGCTCGAAGAGCAACCCGTAACGGATCGGGTCCACGTTCGCGATATCCAGCAGATACGTGACCATGGAACCGGCGGCGGAACCGCGGGCCACACAGGCGACACCCATCTTGCGGCCTTCCAAAACGAAATCAGCAACGATCAGGAAGTAATCGACGAAGCCGGTCTTGTTGATGACGCCCATCTCCACCTGGATACGCTCGATGACGTCGTTGATGGCGGCAGCGACGGAGGGAAGTTCGTGCAGTTTCGCATCAGGACTTTCCTTTTTCTCGGCCTCGAACTTGGCGGCATCCAGGGTGGGGAGGCGTTTGGGTTCCTGGATGCTCTCGATAACAAATTCATTTCCCTCCGCGCGGGCTTGCAAGGTGTAGCGGCGGTTCAGGCCCCCGGCCAGCAGATGGCGCAGATAACCCTCGCGCGTGAAATGCTCAGGCGGATTGAAGACCGGGTAATGGAGTTCGCCGAATTTGATGTCGAGATTGCACTTCTCAGCGACTTCCAGCGTATTCTTCACGGCCTCGGGCGTCTCATCGAAACGGGCTAGCATCTCCTCGGCGGTGCGCAGGTAAAATTGCTCGGGCACATACTGCATGCGCTTGGTATCGCTCAGCAGGTTCTGGTTGCCGATGCAGATGAGGCTGTCGTGCGCATGCGAATGCTCCTTCTTGATGTAGTGGACGTCATTCGTGGCGACGAGCTTGAGCCCGAACTCCTTGGCCCAAGGGATGAGGTGACGGTTCACCTTGGCCTGTTCCGGGATGCCGTGGTTTTGGAGTTCGAGATAGAAATTCTCCTCACCCAAGGTCTGGCGGAACCAGTCGATGGAATCGCGGGCCTTGTCCGGATTGTCGCGGATGATGTGCTGGCAGATCTCACTGGCCAGACAGCCGGAGAGGGCGATGATGCCTTCCTTGTGCTCGGCCAGCAGTTCCTTGTCGATACGGGGCTTGTAGTAGAAGCCGTCGATGTAGGCGTAGCTGACCATCTTGACCAGATTCTTGTAACCGGCCTGGTCCTTCGCCAGCAGCACGAGATGGTTATAGACATCCTTGCCGCCACCGCCCGTGCTGGACTTCTTTTCCGTGCGGCTTCCCGGGGCCACATATACCTCACAACCGATGATGGGCTTGATGCCTTTCTTGCGGGCGGCCTGGTAGAAGTCTATGGCGCCGAACATGTTGCCATGGTCCGTGATGGCCATGGCGGGGAACTTGAGTTCGTGGGCACGATCCATCAACCGGTCGAGCCGGCAGGCACCATCGAGCAGGGAATACTCGGTGTGCAGATGGAGATGAACGAATTCCGCATGCGACATGGGCGAGACTGTAAAGACGGGGGCGGTCAGGGGCAAGAAGAGGGGCGGGAATGTTATCCACAGGGGGCGGATAAGTGAGTGGGGAGAACCGCGTGCTCAGGAGGACTCTAACGTATGGTTAACACTGTGCGTACTCAATTCTCCTGCCGCCCCTCCCTTTAGCAGGGAGAGGCTAAAGCAAGCTTGGCGGCCAACTCAGGCGTTCGGCTGATTAAAGCAGTCGCTTATAGACTGGCTCAGTTTGGCATTGATTTGGGAGACCAGTTTTTCGTCCAGTTCGACCTTGCTCCATTCGCAATGGCGGCGCGGCGGGCGGGCCAGCCAGCGGTGATGGGAGTTGCGCCCGTGGAAATCCTCTCCATTACTTTCGGCGGTGATGATGATTTCCGGGAACTGGTCGGGTGTGCCGGAGACGAGGTCGAGCCAGGGGATCACATCCAAGCGGGCGTGCTGGCCGTTATTGAGATACAAGTCCACGGCAAGAACCGAACCGTTGAGGGTCGGATGCGAGAACATCCAGTCTTCTGCCACTAGTCGCGTAGCCATAAGAGGCCTTTCTGTTAACCGAGTTAACGACCGTGTAAATCTGAGGGCAGGCGAAAACTGCTTACGCCATCCCGTCCCCAGAGGCGATATTGACTCCGCTGCCAGAGGCTGCGGAACAGAAGATAAAACACCGCAGCAGAACAAAGGTTTTGAAGTCAGTGTTAAATTACTCCCATAGGGTCAAATCGCGCAAGGGGAATCGGGTGAAAACGGTCGCTGTCAGTCTGAAATCTGCAGATGATACAGCGCTCGGTAATCATGGTTGCGAAATACGTTTCGGGAACTGATATTCGGAGTGTTCCAAACGGATTAATGAGCGTCCCCAATAATCCACTAAATGAAATGGGAGAGTATCAAAGCACTCGGAAGACGGCGCGAGGTATGGCTGCTGGTGGTGGGGCTCTTTTTGGTTTTGCTCACGTATCAGTTCTTTTTCGGCCTGAGTTACCGGGGGCCGGTCACGCTGGAGTATATAGGCTATGTGGCCAAGGGGACCAACCGCCTGGATGGGACGATCATAGCTTTCAGTTTGCGCAATCACTCGGGTGGCCCCATTTGCTACCATGGGACGCAGGAGTCGTTGCCTGAATACCGGGTCTTGCCGATGGTGGTCGATGATCATCGAGTGGTGGCGGAGTCATTGACGTATCCCTTGGAGATAAACGGCCAGTTCGTATTTGGCTGGCGGCAGGAATATGTGCTGGAGGATGGCGGGCAATGCACTCTCTACGCAGTGATGGATATGGCCGAGCAATCTTGGCTGGTGGAGCTGGATTATCTGGAAGGGCGCCAGGCCAGGTTGCCGCATTGGCTCCCGGATAAGGTGCAGAAATGGATCGTGGAACACCGAGATCCCCGAACCAAAAAGACCATTCGGAGTGGGCCGGTTCATCGGTTGATTGCCAGAGTTCGCGGTCCGCGTCCGGGCTTTTCCGATTTGAGCTATTTCATGACCAACCAGAAGACAAATCAGGATGGCCGGGTCACGGGCAAAATGGAGGCGGAATGGATACAGGGCAATGTACCTTGAATCAGCAGAAAGCCGCCTGCCTTTAAAACTCATTTCGAGGGATTTTTCACTTGGGAATTTTGAACTGAATCCGCATGCTACGTGAAACGTCCCTCTACCATTGTTATGAAGAACTTTCAGACATCTCGTCGTCGTTTTCTCAAAGGCTTGGCCATCACTTCCGCAGCGGCAGGAACCATGGGGTTCCCGGCCATCACGCGGTCAGCTTCACCGGGGAGTAAGTTGAACCTCGCGGGCGTTGGTGTCGGCGGCAAAGGGGCGGGGGATATCGCGGAGACGGCGGTGAACAATAATGTGGTGGCCATCTGTGATGTGGACTTGCGCACGCTGGATGGTGCGGCGAAGAAGTATCCGGGGGCGAAGAAGTATCAGGACTGGCGGAAGTTGCTGGAGCAAAAAGACATCGACGGCGTGACGGTGTCCACGCCGGATCACATGCACGCGCCGATTGCTTTGGCGGCGATGCAGCTTGGGAAGCATGTCTATGTGCAGAAACCCCTCTCGCACACTATCTTTGAATCGCGCGTGCTCACCAAGGCGGCCAAGAAATACAAGGTGGTGACGCAGATGGGGAACCAGAACCACAGCGGGACGGGTTATCGTTCATTGGTGGAAGCCATCCGGATCGACGCGATCGGCAAAGTGAAAGAGGCCCATGCGTGGTCCAACCGCCCGATCTGGCCGCAAGGCATTCCGCGTCCGCAAGGCTCCGATCCGGTGCCGGAATATCTGGACTGGAATCTCTGGTTGGGCGTGGCCAAGGAGCGGCCTTTCGTGGGAGCAAAGGAGACCATGGAGAACGGCAAGAAGAAGACGGGTCGTGGACCGTATCATCCGTTCAACTGGCGCGGTTTCGTGGATTTCGGGGTGGGTGCCTTGGGTGACATGGGTTGCCACATCATCGACCCGGTGTTCTGGAGCCTGGATTTGGATGCGCCGGAATTCGTGTGGTATGAAGGGGAAAAGTGTAACGGCGAGACCTTCCCGAGCTCCGAGGTGATCCATTACAAATTCAAGAAAACGAAATACACGAAGGGTGATATCACGATGACCTGGTATGACGGCGGCAAGAAGCCTTCGCTCGACTTGGTGAAGCTGCCGCCGGGTCAGAAGCTGACGGACAACGGGTGTCTGCTGATCGGTGAGTATGGCTCGCTGCTGTGCCCGCATGGCGGCAAACCGCAGTTGCTGCCCGCCGATCGTTTTGCCGAGGTGAAACTGGAGGAAGTGCCCGGCGATAATCATTACCAACAGTGGGCCAACGCCTGCAAAGGTGAAGGGAAGGCGACCGGGAGTTTTGATTACTCTGGGCCGCTCACGGAAACGGTGCTGCTGGGCACGGTGGCCATCTATTTCCCGGGCCAGAAGCTGGAATGGAATTCCCGCAAGCTGGAGTTCGCCAACGTGAAGGAAGCGAACAATCACGTGCATCATCCCTACCGCGCCGGTTGGGAGATGGAAGCGTTGACGAGAGAATTGGCCAAGGAGTAATCGAATATGAATCGTAGAGTCTTTATTGCCGGAGGTGCGGTGTCGCTGGCCACGGCGAAGTGGCTGAGTGGTGAAGCATTCGCGGCACCCGCCGCGCAACATGTCACGCCGAAGGTGGAAGATGGCGTGCACTGGTACAATCCGCAGGATTGGGGCATCGAGGGCAAAGGGTGGAAAGACACGGAGCGTTACTATGATCGCTTGCCGAAGAAGGCACATGGCGTGGTGCGTGATGTGGTGTGGAACCTGAGCCGTCATTCCGCCGGCATGGTCGTGCGGTTCGCCTCTGACAGCCCGACCATCAAGATCCGTTACAAACTGCTCTCTTCGCGGGTGGCGATGACGAATATGTCCGCGATGGGCGTGAGCGGCGTGGATCTCTATGGGCAATTGCCGGACGGACGCTGGAGCTGGGTGGCGTGCAGCAAGCCGGACAAGCAGGAGATCAATGCGGTGTTGGTGACGGGATTGAAGCCCGGGTATCGCGCCTATATGGCGTATCTCCCACTCTACAATGGCGTGGAGTCGCTGGAGTTTGGGGTGAATGCAGGGACTTGGTTCGTGGCACAACCGCCGCGCACGGAGAAGCCGATCGTATTCTACGGCACATCGATCCTGCACGGCGCGAGCGCATCGCGTCCAGGCATGCCACATGCGGCCATTTTGGGACGACGTTTGAACAAGCCGTTCATCAACCTGGGTTTCTCCGGCAACGCGCTGATGGAGCCAGAGATCGCGAGCTTGCTCACGGAACTGGACCCGGCTGTTTACGTGATCGATGCGTTGCCGAACATGGTGCCAACGCTGGTGAAGGAACGGGCGGAGAATTTCCTACGGAAGTTGCGTGAAGCGAAACCGAAGATACCCATCGTGTGCGTGGAAGACCGTACCTATGGTGATGCGCCGTTCATCCAGAGCCGTCGCGACCGGAATGACGGCAGCCGGAAGGAATTCAAGATCGCTTACGACAAGTTGATCAAGGAAGGGATGACGGGTTTGAGCTACGTGGAGGGTGAACAGTTGCTGGGAGATGATTATGAAGGAACTGCCGATGGGTCGCATCCGTCGGACTTGGGCTTCTGGCGTCAGGCGGCGGTCTTGGAGCCGGCGATCCGTAAAGCACTCGCTGGCGGCTGAGAGACAGGGAATACCGTGTGACTCAAAACACCGTGAAGAGCAGGAGCAGCAGAGTGGTCACGACGGTAAGTGCAGCCAAACTGCCGAGGAAAATGTAAAAGCTCTTCTCGCCCCAGCTATCGAGTTCATGGACGTTGGTTTCGTTTAGCCGGGTGCTGAGGTCGAAGTTGTAGAGGAACAACTTGGTGCGTATCTGCTTGTTCCAGCGATAGACGTAGATCACTGCCGCAAGAGGAAAGAGCAGTTCCCACCACTCACGATGAAACGCGTAAGGGAACAAGGAAATCAGGAGTAAAGCGACCGGGGCGATGCCAGAATTCCAGACGGCCGGAATCAGGACTTCATAAATAAGTCCTTCTCGCTTTGAGATGATATTATCATCCTGCACTGACTAATTATTTAGCAAAAACCCTTATAACTGCTAGAGAAATCAATGGTTTTGGAGTGCCGCCAGATAGCCTGCCACCAGTAGGGCTGTTGCTACTCCCGCCAGCACGTCATCTGCAGTTACTCCAAGGCCGCCAGGCAGATTTTGGATTTTCCCGATGGGGCCAGGTTTCCATATGTCGAAGAGGCGGAAGAGGGCAAAAATAGCCAAAGTTCCCAGCCAAGCGCCGTTGGCAAAAAAGGCATTTGCCGGAGGCATAACATGAGCGGGCAGCCAGAGGTGGATGACCCACGGCAAGAAGCAGATAGGCAGGGCGATGATCTCATCCAGCACGACTGAAGAGGGATCGTGCTGCTTGAGGATTTTCTCGGCCCGGTCGCAGATCCAGACGGAGGCAACCACGCCCATCAAAGTGCCAAGGAGATACAGCTCCAGCCTCTTGGTTGAAACCAGCACCAAAACCCAAACTACGCCGACCAACGAACCCCATGTTCCGGGACCTTTCGGCAATAGACCCGTATCGAATCCCCGCGCCAGCCAGACGATGATTTCTTCTCGGAACCTGCCCGTGACTGGTCGCCCAAAGGTGGTGGGGTTAAAGTGAAAAAACAGAGAGGCCAACAGGAATATCCCGAGAGTCTGCCAGAAGCCAAGGTAAGCAAAATGGAATGGCGTGGTATCCATTGCCCTCCTTACATATCGTTCAGGAACATCTCCCGGTTTTTCCAAAGATACACACTTCCGGAGTAGAAAGTCAGGATGACTGCCACCCACTTGGCCAGCTCGCTGAACCATCCCACCCAAGGGCCATCAAACAGGAGTTTGAAGCTAAATATTTGCCCCACCGCTCCCCAGTGTGTGTGTGCGTGAAAAACCAAAATGGCGATGACCGCCACGATCTGCGAGATGGTCTTGTGCTTGCCGTAGCGTTCCGCTGCCATCACGACATTCTTGGAGGCGGCGAGCAGGCGCAACCCGGTGATGGTCAACTCGCGGGCTACCACGATCACGACCATCCACGCAGGCATCCATTCGAGCTCCACGAACGAGATGAATGCCGAGCAGATGAGTACCTTGTCCGCCAGCGGGTCCATCAGGATGCCGAAGCTGGTGATTAGCTTTCTTTCGCGGGCGATCTTGCCGTCGAAGTAATCCGTCAGGCTGGCGATACTGAAGATGACCAGACCCACCGTGGCGAACCACGTTGTGCCCGGGAATGAAAAGATCACGATCAGGAAGGCGAGGGTAAGCACCAACCTCGATAACGTGAGTTTGTTAGGCAGATTCATTCAGCAACGGGAGTCTAGCGGGTGCCTAGGGCCGGTTCAACCTAGGAACAGAGATGTTTGTCTCAAGCGGGCTCCGCGATGAGATCATAATCCGTATGCCCGATGATCTTCACCTTCGCGAATTTCCCGATCGGCAGCTTCCCGCGCACATACACGCGGCCATCGATATCCGGGGCATCGGCCTCGCCACGGGCGATGAGGTATTTGCCCTTCGGCAAGGCCCCGTGTTCGTCTTCGCTGCGGATGAGCCCGTGCTCCCAGGAGCTGACCTTCGCGTTCTGCAATTCCCTCGCGCTCGCTTCGCCTTCCACCAGCACCTTGATAGTGCGGCCTACGAAACCTTCGGATACATGCCGCGCCACTTCGAGCTGGGCGGCCATCGCGCGTTCGCGGCGCTTCTGTTTCACCTTGTCGGAGATCTGCCCGGCCATCTTGCCGGCGATGGTGCCTTCCTCTTGCGAGTAGGTGAACACGCCCATGCGCTCGAACTTCGTCTCATGGATGAACTCAAGCAAGCGGTCAAAGTAAGCTTCCGTTTCACCGGGGAACGCCACGATGAACGTTGTGCGGATCGCGATGCCAGGGATGCCCGCACGGATTCTCGCGATGAGGTCCACGATGTATTGCTCGGACGTCTCGCGCCGCATGCGCTCCAACATGTTCTGCTGGATGTGCTGCAACGGCATGTCCACATAGCGCACCACCTTATTGCACTCGGCGATGGTCTGGATGAGCTCATCCGTCCAATGCGCCGGATGCGTGTAAAGCAGGCGGATCCAGAAATCGCCCTTGAGCGCATTCAATTCCCGCAAGAGCGAGCAAAGCGTCGTGGCATCTGCCGGCAGTGACTTTGCTGCGGCGTTAAATTTCTCGGGGGAGGAGATCGCGCGGCTGTGGTTCGCCCGCAGGTCCAATCCGTAATACGTGGAGTCTTGCGAGATGAGATTCAGTTCTTTGACACCATCTTTGATGAGCGCCT
>CAZRGY010000094.1:0-10948 GCA_964599715.1 uncultured Verrucomicrobiota bacterium
AGTGATTGCATCACGGGCCTATGAGTTGAGTGGAGTTTGAGTTGAGAGTTGAGTGAGGGGCTTATGGGTCCGATGGGGCTAAGGGGAGGCGGGCGGTGGGTTATGGAAGGGCGGCCAAGGCCTCCGGCTTGCCTTTCTTGACTTGGGTGCGGGCGTTCAATACGTTTCGCAGGATGACAAAACGGCCTGTATGTCTGTTGTTGCTCCTGCTGGTGGCACTGGTGGCTTTCCCCCATGTGTCTCCGGCGCCGTTGATTTACCGTCCCGGTGAGGGCTGGGTGTATGAGGCGGTGGGCCAGGAGGGGAAATGGATCCGCGGCCGCGCGAAGGATCAGCTCCAGGTGGCGCAGGAAGCGTTTGAGGCCAAGGACTATAAGAACGCGATGCGGGCCGCCAAACGCACGGTGAAACAGTGGCCGCTCTCGGACTACGCGCCGGATGCCCAATACATCATGGGCCGCTCCTATGAGGCCCGGAATTCGGATGAGAAGGCGTTCAAGGAGTATCAGAAGCTGATCGAGAAATACCCGAAGTACGCGAAGTATGACGAGGTGTTGAAGCGGCAGTATGAGATCGCCCAGCGTTACTTGGGCGGTCAGTGGTTCAAGTTGTGGGGCATCGTGCCGCTGTATCCTTCCATGGACAAGACGGCGGACATGTATCAGAAGCTGATCAAGAACGGCCCTTACAGTGAGGTCGCGGCGCAGGCGCAGATGGACATCGGCACGGCCCGGGAGAAACAGGAAGATTTCGGCGAGGCGGTGAAGGCTTACGAGAAGGCGGCGGATCGTTACAATGACCGCCCGGCGGTAGCGGCGGATGCGTTGTTCAAAGCCGGCGTGGCGCATCAGAAGCAGGCGAAGACGGCGGAGTATGACCAGAGCGCGGCCGGTTCGGCGATCGCGGTGTTGACGGATTTCATGGCGCTCTATCCGGATGATCCGCGGGTGCCGGAAGCGCAGAATATCATCGAGGAGCTGCGCACGGAGCAGGCGCGGGGCAGTTTCAAGGTGGCGAAGTTCTACGAGAAGACGAAGCGGTATGCGGGCGCACTGGTGTATTACAACGAGGTGGTGCTGCGCGACCCGAACTCCGAGTATGCCGCCGAGGCCAAGGAGCGCATCGAGGTGTTGAAGCAACGTCTCGAAGACAAGAAGGAAGAGAACTAAGATGATGCGCCTCGCCTTGAGCTGTGTGGTGGCACTGTTGTTCACCGGGTGTGCCAGTTACCAACTGGGGCCGACGAACGGCACCTCTGCCGGGGAGCGCTCCATCGAGGTGCAGTTCTTCCAGAACAAGACCGGCGAGCCCCGGCTCATCGAGGCGGTCACAGCCTCCCTCCGCAAGACCTTGCAGCAGGACGGCACTTACAAGCTCGATACCCGGGGCGAGAGTGATGTGATCGTGACGGGCACTTTGCTCAGGTATCAACGGGGCGGGGTGACGTTCCAACCCTCGGATGTGCGGACGGTGCGGGATTACAACGTGGTGCTGACCGCTCAAGTGGTGGCGCGCGAACGCAGCACCGGCAAAGTGCTGCTGGACCGGGTGATCTCCGGACGCACGACCTTACGTGCCGGTTCCGATCTGGCCAGCGCCGAGCGTCAATCCCTGCCCAATCTGGCCGAAGACTTGGCCCGCAATGTCACGACCTATCTGGTGGACGGTACCTGGTAAACAACCCTCCGGTGCCACCGAGCTTCACGCGGAGCCGGAAGGCTCTCCAATCAATGGACTGTAAGGAAGTCCTAACCGTTAAATTCCGTCCTTGTCAGCGACCAGCCCAGCCTCTCTATTGAGCCGGGTATTGTTGTGGGGAGGTAAATCTGTTCGGACCGAGTGAGATGTTCTGCTACTATGGATAACGGGCTGAGGCGCTTCAATTTGCCTTCCAGCACGCCAAATCCAGTGATAGCCTCAAGCACTCGAATCCTTCACCTTAACATGTGATACTTGTGCCGTCATAACCCAAGGCAAACCATGCACCATGTCTCGCGATACTTAACTGACCGCGTGCCGCTGGCGATCATCGCGACCTGCCTGAGCCTGTTCCGGCCGGTCGCGCAGGGCGCCGAGACCACTCCGGCCACCAACCAGCTCGCCACGCTTTCACTCGAGCAATTGATGTCCCTCGAAGTGACATCCGTCTCCAAGCACGCCGAACCCATCGCCAACGCTCCGGCCGCGATCCACGTATTGACCGGGGATGACATACGCCGTTCGGGGGCCACCAGCATCCCGGAGGCGCTCCGCATGGTGCCGGGTGTGAACGTGGCGCAGATCAATCCAGGCAACTGGGCCATCAGCGCCCGCGGTTTCAACAGCCGTTTCGCCAACAAGCTGCTGGTGATGATCGATGGTCGTAGCGTCTATACCCCGCTTTTCTCCGGGGTGTATTGGGACGTGCAAGATACCTTGCTGGAAGACATCGCACGCATCGAGGTCATCCGCGGGCCCGGCGCCAGCCTGTGGGGTGCCAACGCCGTCAATGGGGTGATCAACATCATCACCAAGGACGCCTTTGACACCCAAGGCGGATTGTTGAGCGGAGGGGGTGGCTGGCAGGAGACGGCCTTTGGCGCGGCGCGCTACGGCGGCCGGATCGGCGAACACACGGCTTATCGTGCCTTTGTGAAATACAATCTGCGCGACGATACGGCCATCGGGGGGGATGGCACGGAATTCTGGCGCGGTGGTTACCGGCTGGACTGGCGCCCGCAGGAAGGAACGCAAGGCACCTTGCAAGGAGAGATCTATTCCGGAGACGCTGCCTCATCCGCCGTGGCCAGCGGCTCGACGGTGGCCGGAGGACATGTCCTCGCCCGTTGGGAAAGGGAATTATCCGCCGATTCCACGCTGCATTTTCAGGCCTGGTTTGACCGCACGGAACGCGTGCTCAGTCTCCTCGCTGAATACCGCAATACGTTCGATATAGAGGCGCAACACCAGCTCGCCTGGGGCGGACGCAACAACGCCGTCTGGGGCGCGGGCTACCGCATCACGAGTGATGACACGTTTGGATCGCGGGCGATCATGTTCAATCCGGCGAGTGCGACTGATCACTTGCTGAATTTCTTCGCCCAAAATGAGATCGCGTTGGTGCCAGATCAATTGGCGCTCACCTTGGGCACCAAACTGGAACACAATGACTACACCGGTTTTGAGATCCAGCCCACGGCCCGCTTGAGCTGGCAGCCGCACCCGCATCATACGCTCTGGACTTCGATCTCACGCGCGGTCCATTCACCCTCCCGCGCCACCGGGGATGCCACCCTCACCAGCGGTGCTCCTCCGGGATTGACCACCATCGTGAGCGGCGGTTCGGTGCAATCAGAAGAATTGCTGGCGCTCGAACTCGGCTGGCGCGCCCAACTCCACCCCAAGTTCAGCACCGATCTGGCCCTCTTTTACAACGACTACAACCGGCTGCACGCATATGATTTCGCCTTCACGCCCGTGCCGCCCACCGCCACGTTCTCTTCGAACTACGCCATGGACGGACAGAGTTACGGTGGGGAGCTATCCCTCCAGTGGCAGCCCGTACCATGGTGGCGTTGGCAGGCCGGCTATACGCTCATCCAGATGCACTTGCAGAATGGTGGCCGCGACATCGACTCCACCTTCTCCTACCGGGCGGCGGACAATGCCCAGCAACAGTTCAATCTGCGCTCCAGCCTCGATCTGCCGCACGGCTTCGAGTTCGACACCTTGCTTTACTACACCGACTCGCTTCCGGGCCAAGGCGTCCCGGCCTACACCCGGCTGGACTTCCGGCTCGGTTGGAAATACCGGGACCGCTTCGAGGCCAGTCTCGTCCTGCAAAATGCGCTGGACCCGGAACACCCTGAATATGGCAACAACTCGCTGGTCACCTCCTCCGAGATCCAGCGGGCGATCTACGGCAAACTGACCTGGCGTTTTTGAACTGATGACGCACCAATCACAGAGCAGTCGGTTGACCCGCCATTGGGCCAGGCTCTGTCATGCCTTGATCTTGGGGTTAATGCTCGGGTTTGCCCATCCCGGGTTTGCCCAAAAGGCCAGCCCTTCGGAGTATGAGATCAAGGCCGCGATGATCTATCGCCTGGCCCAATTCCTGGAGTGGCCCACCAATCTTTTTGAGAACAGCCAGTCACCACTTAATATCGGTATTGTTGGAGCGGACCCCTTCGGCAGCGCCATTGATGTGGTGCTCAAAGATCAACGCATCAGCACCCGGAATCTGCTCATCCTGCGCCATCCGCAAACGGCGACCGCTACCAACTGCCACCTGATATTCATCAGCAAAGGCCAAGCCACCGAGATGGAAAAACTGCTGACTCTGCTCCATGCCAAGCCGGTGCTCACCATCGGTGAAGATGAGGATTTTGCAAAAAAGGGTGGCCACATCCGCCTTTATCTCCAGGAGAACAAACTGCGCTTCGACATTAATCTCGCCGCCATGGAACGCAGCGGCTTGAAAATGCACTCACAAGTCATGAAATTGGCGACGCGCATCACGCTCGACGGCAAAGATGTAAAGCAGTAATCCATGCGTTGGTGGCAACAACTCGCGCTCCGTCGCAAGCTCACCCTCATCATCATGATGACGGCGCTCACGGCTTTGCTCCTCGCCAGCAGCGGGTTCATCATTTACGACATCTCCAATTTCCGCGACGCCATCCGCAAAGACCTCACCGGGCTGGCTGATATCACCGGGGCCAACAGTTCCGCCGCCATCACCTTCAATGACGCGTCAGCCGCTGAGAAAGACACCCTCTCTCTGCTGCGTGAACGGCCGCATATCATGGCGGCGATCATCTACCGTTCCGATGGAGAGATCTTCGCGCGCTATGTCCGTAAGGACCTCAAGTCCTACGAACCACCCGAACGGCCGCTGGTGGACACTTTGGAACTGGAGGACAGCCTCGGCATCTTCCGTAAGATCAGCTACGACAACAAAAACATCGGCACCATCTACCTTGAGGCGGACCTGGGTGAGCTTGATGAACGCCTTCGCAGCTACACCGGCATTGTGATCATCGTGCTGCTCGCCTCCGGGCTCATCACCTACCTGCTTTCCATCCGCCTGCAAAACGTCATCTCCCTGCCCATCCTGCAGCTCGAACAGACCGCACATGAAGTCGCTGAAAAACGTGATTACTCACTCCGCGCCAAAAAACGGAGCGAAGACGAGATTGGCCGCCTCATCGACCGTTTCAACGAGATGTTGGCCCAGATCCAGACACGTGATCAGGCACTGCAAAAGACCCATGAGGAACTGGAGAAACGCGTCGAGGAACGCACCAGTGAACTGCGGTTGGAAGTAGAGGAGCGTGAGCGCGCCCAACGGCGCATGTCCGAGTCCGAGCAGTTGCACCGCCAGATGGCGCTGAACGCCAGCGACCTCCTCTACGTCATCCATACGGATGCCGAGATGGTAGATTATTACGGGCAGGTGGATTACCTGCTGGGCTTTGAAGAAGGTGAATTCCCCCGGACTCTCGAAGCATGGCACGAGCACATCCACGAGCGTGACCGGCCCCGCGTTTTGCGCGCTTATCTCGCCTCCTGCGAGAATGGCAGCCTTTTTGACGCCGAGTATCTCATCCGCAACGCCAAGGGGCAGTGGCGGTATTGGTCGCAGCGCGGCAAGCCCATCCGCAATGCCGAGGGCCAGACCATCCGTTTCGTCGGTGCTTGCTCTGACATCACGGAGCGCAAGCGGGCCGAGGACGAACTCCGCCGCAGTGAGTCTATCTTGCGTAGTTTTTACGACAGTGCCCCTCTGATGATGGGTGTCGTGGAGTTGCATGGAGAAGACATCCTGCATATCCGGGACAACATCGCTTCCGCGAATTTTTTCGGCATCAAGCCCGAGGCGATGGAAAACAAGCTGGCCTCAGTACTCGGCGCCCCAGCGGATGCCATCGCTCTCTGGGTAAAACACTACCGCCTCAGCGAATCCACTGGAAAACCCGACCGTTTCGAGTACTCCACCGACAGCAAGGACGGCAAACGCTGGATCTCCGTCACCGTCAGTTTCGTCGGTGCCACCCCGGCCGGATACTCCCGCTTCTCCTACGTCGCGGAGGATGTCACCGAGCGCCGCGCGGCAGATGAAAAATTCCGCGTCCTTTTCGAGCAATCTTCGGATGCTCATCTGCTCTTCGATGACAAGGGCATCATCGATTGCAACAATGCCGCCATCCAGATGCTCCGTTGCCCGGACAAGACACAAGTGCTGGCGATCCACCCGGCCAAACTTTCACCCGAGTTGCAGCCAGACGGCCAGCGCTCCATGGTGAAGTGCCTCGAGATGGACCGGATCGCCTACGAACGCGGCCACAACCGCTTCGAGTGGCTTCACCGGCGCATGGATGGTGAGGACTTCCTCGTCGAAGTCAGCCTCACGCCAGTCGTCCTGAACCAGAAACGCGTCATGCTCGTGGTCTGGCACGACATCACCGAACGCAAGCAGGCAGAGGAAGCCATGCGTCAGGCCAAGGAAGCCGCGGAAGCCGCCAACTTGGCCAAGAGCCAGTTCCTCGCTACCATGAGCCATGAGATCCGCACTCCGATGAATGGCGTCATCGGCATGACGGACCTTCTGCTCACCACCAAGCTGGACAGCGAACAGCGTGACTACGCCGAGACCGTCCGCAATAGCGCCGAGGCCCTTCTCGACATCATCAACGACATCCTCGACTTCTCCAAGATCGAGGCCGGCAAACTGAACTTCGAAAGCGTCGATTTCGATCTCAACGAAGTCGTGGATGGCACCATCGACTTGCTTGCCGAGCGGGCCAATCATAAAGGCATCGAACTCCTCTATCTCGTCCATCAAGATTGCTTCACCGCGCTCCGCGGCGACCCCGGCCGTCTCCGTCAGGTGCTTCTGAACCTTCTCGCCAATGCGCTCAAGTTTACCGAGCAGGGCGAGGTATTTCTCCAAGTCACTCCGGAGGAGGAGGAAGCGGGCGCTACCGTGTTGCGCTTCGCCATCACCGACACCGGCATCGGCATCTCTGAGGACGTGCAGGCGCGGCTCTTCCAGCCTTTCACCCAGGCGGATAGCTCCACCACCCGCCGCTACGGTGGCACTGGCTTGGGGCTGGCCATCTGTCGGCAGCTCGTCGAGCTGCTGGGCGGCCAGATCGGCCTCCAGAGCGTCCCCGGTCAAGGGTCCACTTTTTGGTTCACCGTCAAGCTGGAGAAGCAGACCGATGCCCTGCCCAATACGCTTCAGGTGCCGATGGAGTTGATCGGTCGTCGCGCCTTGGTCATCAGTGACAACGCCACCCGCCGTCAGGTTTTCCACCACTACATCTTGGCGTGGCGGATGCGCAATGGCAGCGCTGCTAGCGCGGAAGAAGCCTTGAGCCTCCTACAACGCGAAATCTCTGCCGGCCATCAGTTCGATTTTGCCCTCGTTGACCTACCAGTCGCTGAATCAGTCCGTTTCTCCCGGATGGTCCAAAACTTGAAACTGACCTCCCCCCTTCGCCTGCTCTGGTTGGCCAGCACCGGGGAACGCCCTGCTGAAACCGTGCTGCAAACCGAGGGCTGGAGCGCTGCCTTGACCAAACCCGTCAAACCGATGGATCTCCTAGCTGCGCTGGCCCGGATCACTGGCTCCAAAACCTCGTTCTTCAAGAGATCCGCCTTAGCCTCGGTTCTGGGTGCGGAAGCACCCGCCCACCGGAAAACCTTGCGCGTGCTCCTCGCGGAAGACAACCCGGTCAATCAAAAGGTGGCCATGAAGATATTGGAGCGCTTGGGCTACGAAGCCGATGTCGCGGCTAATGGCCAGGAAGTCCTCTCAGCCCTCAAGCAGATTCCTTACGATGTCATTCTCATGGATTGCCAGATGCCGGAGATGGATGGCTATGAGGCCACCCGTCACATCCGTCAAATGGCGCTAGACCCGTCAGTGCGCTTCAAGACCGATCTGAAGCGCATCTATATCATCGCCCTGACCGCCAATGCCATGGCCGGAGATCGTGAGACCTGTCTCGCGGCCGGGATGGATGACTACATTTCCAAACCCATTCGCCGGGAAGATTTACAGGCCGCCTTGGAGCGCACGCCTCACGCCATAACACCAGTCATCAGCAATGCCTCGCCCGCCATCCGGCTAAATCCGGCCATAATCAACGAATTACGCGATCTGCGGGAAGCCGGCGGGCCCGATCCCTTGGCCGAGATCATCCAGTCTTTTCTCAGCCACGCCCCCAAATTGCTGACCGAGATCCAGAATCAAAGCGCTGCCGGTCAGGCTGAGGCCGTCCGGCAAGCCGCCCACTCATTGAAAGGCTCGTCGGCCAATCTGGGCGCCGAGCAATTGGCCCGTCTCTGTGGCGAACTGGAAAAAGCGGCGAAAGAAGCCCGTTTGAACCAGTTCATCCCGCTGACCGTGCAGATCGAAAATGAGTTTAAGTTTGTCCGCACCCAGCTCAATATGGAGTTAACGTCCTGAGTTGGGCCCCCCACGGATCACTTTCTGGATTTCTTGCTTTTGACGATTGACGTGCTTTGGCCCTTTGGAGGATTTTATACACCTTTATGGCTAAGATTCAGCGTGCACTACTTTCGGTATCGGACAAGACAGGTCTCGTTCCCTTTGCGCAGATCCTCGCAGCGGCCGGTGTCCACCTCATTTCCACTGGCGGCACAGCCAAGACTCTGCGCGATGCAGGTCTGACGGTGCAGGACCTCAGCGATCACACCGGCTTCCCTGAGATGCTGGATGGCCGCGTGAAGACGCTGCACCCGAAAGTGCATGGCGGTCTGCTCTACATCCGTGGCAATGCTGAGCATGAAGCGGCGGTGAAAGAGCATGATATCCAATCCATCGACCTCGTGGTGGTGAACCTGTACCCGTTCGAGGCGACCATCGCCAAACCCAACGTTCAGTTGCACGACGCCATCGAGAACATCGACATCGGCGGTCCTTCCATGCTCCGCAGTGCGGCGAAGAACCACGACAGCGTGACTGTGGTCACTGACCCGGCAGATTACGCCGAAGTGGCCGAGCAGATCACCGCGACTGGCGGGACCACGCTGGAACTGCGTCGCAAGCTCTGCGCCAAGGTCTATGCCCGTACCGCCGCTTACGATGCCGCCATCGCCGCGCATCTTGGCAAAGAATTCGGTCTGCAACCCGCTGGCGAACTGCCTAAGGAACTGATCTTGCGCTCACCTCAGGCCCAGACCCTGCGCTACGGCGAGAACCCGCATCAGAAGGCCGCCCTCTACGGCAAGTTCACGGAATACTTCCAGCAACTGCACGGCAAGGAACTTTCCTACAACAACATCCTCGACCTCACCGCCGCCACGAACCTCATCGTCGAGTTCGAAGGCGAGCAGCCGACGCTCGCCATCCTCAAGCACACGAACCCTTGCGGCGTGGGCCAGGGCGGTAATCTGCGTGAAGCGTGGGACAAGGCGTTCGCCACGGATCGTCAGGCACCGTTCGGCGGTATCATCGCCGTGAACCAGCCGTTGGATCAGGCTTGCGCTGAAGCCATCGTCGAGATTTTCAGCGAAGTCATCGTTGCCCCAGATTTCACTCCCGAGGCCTTGGAGATTTTGCAGAAGAAAAAGAACCTGCGTCTGCTGAAGATCAAGAAGAACCCGGCCACTGTCGCCCCGCTTGATATCCGTAGCGTGGGTGCGGAATCGTTCCTCTTGCAGGAACGCGATCTCAAGATCACCACAGCCGCCGATCTGAAAGTCGTCACCAAACGCCAGCCCACCGAGGCGGAACTGAAAGCCATGCTCTTCGGCTGGCGCGTCGTGAAGCATCTCAAATCGAACGCCATCGTTTACGTCGGCAGCGACCGCACCCTTGGTGTCGGAGCCGGCCAGATGAGCCGCGTGGATTCCAGTCGCATCGCCGTCTGGAAGGCGGGCGAGGCGGGTTTGCCGCTCACGGGCAGCGTGGTGTGCAGTGACGCGTTCTTCCCGTTCCCGGACGGCCTCATCGCCGCCGCCAATGCTGGTGCCACCGCCGCCATCCAGCCGGGTGGTTCCGTGAAGGACTCCGAGGTGATCGCCGCTGCGGATGAACGCGGCATCGCCATGGTGTTCACCGGTGCACGCCATTTCCGGCATTGATCATAGCCCTCGCTTTCAGCCCGGCTCAATTCTGAGCCGGGCTGTTTTGCTTTACGCAGGATTATGCTTGCTGGCAACGCCTGAATCAGGTTCACCAAAGAGTATGCATTTGATTTCCCGCCGTCAGGCCGTACTGGGCATGGCCGCCACCGCGTTGGCCGCCAACTTCATTTCCCTCTCCGCCGCCGAGACGCCCACCCGCACCATGGGTCGTGTCTTCAGCAAACTGAAGAAGGGTGAAACCGTCACCATCGCCTACTTCGGCGGCAGCATCACGGCGGCTCCGGGTTATCGCGTGAAAACCTTCAAGTGGTTCAAGGACACCTTCCCGCAGGCCAAGCTTGTGGAAGTCCACGCGGCCATCGGCGGCACGGGCAGCGATCTCGGCGCGTTCCGCTGCGGCAAGGATGTGGTGGATAAGAATCCGGACCTCGTTTTCGTGGAGTTCAATATCAATGACGGCAGTCCCACGAATGAATTCCGCAAAGCCACCATGGAAGGCATCGTACGCCAGTTGTGGGCTGCGAAGTCCAAGCCGGAGATCATTTTCCTCTACACCACCAGCCGTGACCTGAACAACGCCCGCGGCAGTCATCCCGCTGTTGCAAAATACTACGGCATCCCGGACATCGATCTGCAACCCGCGCTCATCGCCGCGCTGGATCGCCCGGACCTGCCCAAGCCCACCGAGGCACAACTCGCGGACAAGAAATTCAACTGGAAGGCGAAGGGCCAAGTATTCATGGGCGACTCGGTGCATCCGAACGATCTCGGCCACACGATTTACGCGGACACTATCGTCGCCTACCTCAAGACGCAGATCGATGCGAAGCCCTCACCCTTGCCCAAG
>CAZRGY010000095.1:0-10899 GCA_964599715.1 uncultured Verrucomicrobiota bacterium
CAAGGACGTTTGACGGTGGCGCGGGAGAAGCGTGGACTCTTGCGGATGACGATTGGTGCGACGGCGGTGGAGAGCGTGGAGGTGATCGAGGATTCGCTGCTGGAGTGTCGCGGGCTGCTGTATGCGCACGGGGCGTTGTATGCGAATGCGAATAACAGCAAGACGTTCGTGCGTCTGCGCGACACGAACGGCGACGGGAAGTTTAACGAAACGAAGGAGTTGTTGCGCACGGAGGGTCGAGTGGGGCATGGGCGGAATCACGCGGTGCTTGGTCCAGATGGCGCAATCTATCTCGTGCACGGGAATGACGTGACGGTGGCGACGAATTATCTGACCTGGCCGCAGCCGTATCAGAGCTACAAGGTGGATCAACTCATCGAGTGTCCGTGGGATCCCTTCATGTTCGACGCGCAGAACACACCGCCGGGCGGGCATATCCTGAAGACGGATGCGGAGGGGAAGGAGTGGACGCTGATCGCGGGCGGTATGCGGAATCCGTTGGATGTGGCTTTCAATGAAGCGGGTGAGATGTTCACGTTCGATGCGGATAACGAAGGGGATATGGGTTGCCCGTGGTATCGGCCCACGCGCGTGTTGCATGTGATATCGGGAGCGGAGTTCGGGTGGCGACGCGGCACGGGCATGTGGCCGGAGTATTCTCCGGATGCGTTGCCGGCGGTGGTGAACATCGGGGTGAGTTCGCCCACGGGTATTGAGTTCGGCACGAAGAGTCATTTTCCGGAGAAGTATCGCAAGGCGTTGTATATCAGCGACTGGGCGTATGGACGGGTGATCGCGGTGCATCTGCAGGAAAAGGGGGCGAGCTACACGGGCGGGTTCGAGGAGTTTCTGGCGGGGCGTCCGCTGAACGTGACGGATGTGAAGTTCGGTCCCGATGGCGCGATGTATGTGCTGACGGGAGGGCGCAAGACGCAGTCCGGACTGTATCGGGTGACTTATGAAGGAAGGGGCGAAGTGGCCAATGTTCGGCCTCCACAAAATGCGAAGGGCGATAAAGCCGCTCAGCTTAGGGAAGTGCGGAGAAGCTTAGAGGCGCTTTATGCGAAGGGGAATGCGATTCAGCCGGAGGAAGTGGTGAAGCGGGCTTGGGCGTTTATGGGGCATGAAGATGCATATATCCGGTTCGCGGCGCGGACGGCGGTGGAGCATCAGCCGGTGGGGTTGTGGGCAGACAGGGTGTTGAGTGAAGCTGGTGTCGAGGGCGGATTGAATGGGGTGTTGGCGCTGGCGCGATTTGGTAACGCGGCGCACTTGAAGCCGTTGTTAAACAAGCTGGACGGTTTTGATTGGGGCAAGCTGAGCGCGGAGCAGCGGTTGGTTTTGCTGCGGGCGTATGCGGTGGCGATAAGCCGCATCGGAACGCCGGATGCGTTGAGCGGCGGCAAGCTGATGGCGGTGATGGAGGAGCGCTATCCGGCGAAGGATTGGCGGGTGAACAACAAACTGTGCGAACTGCTGGTGTATCTCGGCGCACCGGAGACGGTGAAACGCACGCTGCCATTGCTCGCCGCGGCGACGGAGCCGAACGACCGGCTGAACTATCTGTTCTTCCTGCGCAATGTGATGGGTGGTTGGACGCTGGAGCAGCGGCGCGAATATTTCAAGGCGTTGAACCAAGCGGAGGAGTTCACGGGAGGGCGGTATTATGGATTCTCCCTGCAGACGATCCGGGCGGAGGTGACGGAGCAACTGACGCTCGCTGAGCGGACAGCGCTGGCGGATGTATTGCTGGCGCCGGTGAAGGAGAAGCTGCCCGAGTTGCCGCCAGCGCAATTCGTGAAGGAGTGGAAGATGGAGGAGTTGCTACCTGCACTGAGTGAGGTGGTGAAAGGGCGTTCGCTGGAGAACGGACGCAAGGCTTACCGTCAGGCACAATGCG
The DNA here is from genome assembly GCA_964599715.1 of uncultured Verrucomicrobiota bacterium. GTDB lineage: Bacteria > Verrucomicrobiota > Verrucomicrobiia > Limisphaerales > JAEYXS01 > JAEYXS01. The sequence goes on from CAZRGY010000095.1 coordinate 1,901, forward strand.
TGACGTGTCACCGGTTTTCCTCGGATCGCGCGATGGGTGGAGGCGTAGTGGGGCCGGATTTGGCGGGAGTGAGCGGACGTTTTCCGCGGGCAGACTTGCTGGATCATATCATGAACCCTTCGAGGGTGATCGATGAGAAATTCCGGCTGACACGGTTGAAGCTGCGTGACGGGGAGATGATCGAAGGGGCTGTGGAGCGCGAAGAGGCGGGTATGCTGTATGTGAATACAAATCCACTCGCGAAGGAATCGGCCAAGGTGAAGAGGGCGGATGTGGTGAGCGTGGCGGAGTCGCCGCTCTCGCCGATGCCTGAAGGTTTGCTGAATGTGCTGTCGCGCGAGGATATCTTGGATCTGCTGGCGTACTTTGAAGCTGATGCGAATCCCAAGCACGCGGCGTTTAGAAAATGAAAAGCGGATTTACATTGCGGGAGAAGTATTCAGCCACTGAATATCCGCACAACTTTTCCCGTATTATCTATACATGAAAGCTACCTTGCTCACGTTGTTGTCAGTCACCCTGATCGCCGGATTTGCAAACGCACAGAACGCCGCACCCGAGCGGAAGCCATCGGACGGGCCGTTTCCGCCAGCGATGATCCGGCCAGGCGGGACGGTCATCCCGCTTTACAAGCCCGATTCGCCGCTGCTGAAGAAGGAGCGCATCCATGAGGCGGAGAAGTACAACACGACGAGCAAGGGCGCGGGACCGATCATCAATGTCATCAATATCCACAACCCATCCATCGAAGTGCATCTGGCCAAGGATCGCTCGCTCAACGGGGCGGCGATGATCGTAGCACCGGGTGGCGGGCACAAGATCCTGTGGGTGGGGCCCGAAGGGGCGGACTACATCGCCACCAATGACAAGCTGGGCATCTCGACCATCGTTTTGCGCAATCGTCTGCGTGTGGATGGCTACGAGCCGACCGTCGATGCGGTGAATGATGCGTTTCAGGCCATCCGCATCGTGCGCGCTCACGCGGCGGAGTGGGGACTGGACCCGAACAAAATCGGCATCATGGGATTTTCGGCCGGTGCGGAGCTATCGGCACCGACGGCTTTGTTCTACGAGGAGTTCGAGAAGAAGAACAACGATCCGGCGGACCCGCTCTCGAAGGTTTCAGCCCGTCCGGATTTCGTGGGCGTGATCTATCCGGGACCGACACCCTTTACCAAGGCGCCGGAGACGGCAATCCCGGCGAATGTACCGCCGAGTTTTGTGGCGTGCGGAGGAACGGGTGACCGGGTGCATGCTTTGTGGGCGATGGATTATGGCAATGCGATGCTCAAGGCCAGCGTGCCGAACATCGAGCTGCACATCTATGGACGCGGCGGGCATCCGATCAAGCGGAGCGATGCCCCGGATGCCATTCCTTCGGGCAAGTGGTTCGAACGCTTCACCGATTGGTTCACGGACTTGGGCTTCTTGGGCAAACCGGGGGTGGAGACGAAGGCCGCGAAGGAAGTGGCGGCTTACGCGAAGAAAATGAAGAAGTAGATCAGGGCAGGACGATCTTTGATAATTTGCAGTTAAAAAACAGACGGCCTGAATAGGCCGTCTGTTCTGAAGGATTGGTAAAGAGTTTTAGAAATACTTGTTCACGCCCGGGGAGGCCATCGGCGGGACATCCAATTTCATGTCCCAAGCGAGGTTCTTCGGATACAGATCTTCCTGGGAATTCTGCGCCATTTCCCATGTTATCTCCTGGCCAGTGTAGGCGGCCATGCGGCCCATGATGGCCATGGTGCAGCTCTTGGTCATCCAGTCACCGTCATTGCAGACATTGCCGGCACGGATGGAGGCGAAGAGCTCGTCATGTTCGTTCTGATACATGTTGCCTTTCTCGCCTTTAAAGCGCCAGACGGGTTTGCCCGTGGCGTCGTAGATTTCCGGTGCGGTTTTACGCCCAATGACACAACGGCCCTTGTCACCCTGGATATAGTCGGCGTGTTCCTTGTAGGAGTGATCCTGATACTTCGTCTTGAGCATCGTGCGACGGCCATCGGCGTATTCCCAAGTGACGTCGAAGTGGTCATAAATGTTGCCGAAGGAAGGGACTTGGCGACCACCGGAAGCGACGCACTTGATGGGCTGTTCGTCGCGCATGAACCAGTTGATCTTGTCCACGCTGTGCACGGCTACTTCCATCATCCAGTCGCCGGAGAGCCAGAGGAAGTTGGACCAGTTGTTGAGCTGCCATTCCAGATCGGTCCAGCCGGGCTTGCGTGTGCCAGGGAATTTGGTGGAGAGGGTTCCGCCCATGCGGGTGGAGTAAACCGTCAGGATATTGCCGATGGTGCCGTCATGGATGTGCTTGACCGTCTCGCGGTAAGTGTTGTCAAAGCGGAAGCAAAAACCCGCGCGCAGAGCCAGTTTCTTCTGCTTGGCGATCTCGACTGATTTCAAGACAGAGCGGATGCCGGGACCATCGATGGCCATCGGTTTCTCACAGAAGATATGTTTGCCGGCGGCCACGGCCGCAGCCAGATGACGGGAGCGGAATCCGCCGGGAGCAGCGAGCAGAACGACATCGATACCGCAATCGAGGACCTTCTGATAGGCGTCGAGGCCGGTGAATTTTTTGTCGGCGTTGACTTTGACTTTCTCACCGTGCTGGGCCTTGAGCCCTTCGAGCGATTTCTCGAGCTTGTCCGCATAGAGATCGCCCATGGCCACGAGTTCCACGTTGCTGTCAGCGGTGAGAGCCTGATTGGCCGCCCCGGTGCCCCGGCCGCCGCAGCCGATGAGGCCGATGCGGAGTTTGTCGCTATTCGGTGCCGCGCTCATGATGGAGGGAAACGCGAGAGCGGTCGCACCGAGCGTGGCGGAGGTTTTCAGGAAATTTCGGCGGGAGGTGTCTGGGTTGTTATTCATGCCTATCAATCACTTTTGGGTCCTTAATCAGACGCCTTAATTCATGATTGTCTTCAACATCTTTACATTACCCGGAAATATCAAGTGCATAAGCCGCACCCAAGAGCGGTGTGATCTGGACAGTCTGAACAGCGGGCTTTGTTTAGTCTGCTGCTTCTGATTGGATGCTAGCGTCCAGACAACGATGAAATTCAGCGATATCAAGCGGTAAGGGCAACCTGATGCAATCTTTGCAAGGCTCATCTTTAGAGCCCCCATCAACCCCCAATTCTCGCAAGAGCAACAAAACAGGAGGCTTTACCTGCCACCAATCAAATACTTCGTCATCTCTGACGCATGGGCCCACGGTCAGCAGACTGCAGCTCTTGGCTTCAGCGGGCGGAGGGGCAAAAGGGTGGTTGTGGTGACGGAATTTTAGACCCCGCAGCTGCACCGCTTCTCCGATCAGTTCGCCGAGCAAAGTATTTCGCGTCCAGATCCATACCATGGTTTTGGTACTCATATCTGGAATCAATCAGCCACCGTTGGCCAGTGGAACCACGTCACGAAGCTGTCGTCTATCAATTTGGCCCCGATATATCCCTCATCCAGACAACGTTCCAATGAATGCAAGCCATAGGCATTCGCTACAAACTCAGCACAGATACGCATGCCATATCCGTTGCCACCAGTGGTGAAACCGCCGATGAAAATTTCGTTTAACCGATCACCGAAGCGATTCTCCAGGGCAGCTTTATGTTCAGCCGAGATGTGATTGCGGAACACGAACCTCAGATGCTGCGGGACGCCTTTCGGGACGGTCAAAATGTGGAAATCGACTTCATCATTGGTCGTGTATACGGCGGCGTTGTTTATCAGGTTGTAGATCACGCGGTCCACGGCGGAAAACTCGAGGCAGCTTTCTGCGACATTGCCCTCGTAAGCAAGGTCCAGATTGATACGGACGGTCCGGGAACCTACATGGTGAACGGCGTTCAGCCATTTTTCCCGGAGCAAACCCAGACTGTGAAATTGGCGCCCTTGATCTCGTTTTCGCCACTCGGGATCGATATCCCGCAAACCGTTGCGCATGATCTTCAAGTGGTCTCGCGTCAGGAAAAACATGGGCACAATGCTTTCCGTCCGACCAGCACCCATGTTCATCAACTGGATACGGAGAAGGAGTGTGGTCAATGCCCCGCCTTTGAGGTCATGAACCACCTGGCTCAGTAGCTTGCTGGGGCGCTGCTGGTAGCTGCTCTGGCCCAGGTTCTGCAGCGTCTTGATAAAGTTTGCCCAGTCCTGTTGGCGGATTGTTTCTTGTAAAACAGCAAGGCAATGGTCAGGTTGATCCCGATGAGTTTTGAGTATCTCATGGAGTTCCTTCAGCCGTTGGTAAAGGTTGGTGACTGTCAGCCTGTCTTCCTCCGAGAAGACGCCTAACAACAAGCTGATGTCATCCCCCGCATAACGTGACGGCCGGTAGCAAATCAGGCTGCTTGGAGCCAATCCGGTCAGGTCCAGTTTTCTCTGTAAAGGGGTTTGGTTCATGACTTCGCAACTTTGCTCCACTTTCTGAAAAAGCAAATCGGGCACATGTTTCGAACCCGTGGTTTTTTGCTGTCCAGTTTTTGGGGAAGTGGGACTATAATGCACTACAACCCGCATCGGTGCTGGTGAAGGACTGTTTTGGTCCCCAACCGACCTAGGGAAAATGAAATTTATGCGTGAAACGAATAAGACAGTAGCAAAGCTCAAAGCACTGCTGACCGGACTGCTCCTCCTCGGGGCGGTCTCTGCTCAAGCGGCGGACACGGTATTGGTAGAGGCGGAATCCTTCCAATCGCACGGCGGTTGGGCGTTGGATACCCAGTTTATCGAGATAATGGGGTCGCCCTACCTGCTGGCCCACGGCATGGGGACGCCGGTCAAGGATGCCGTGACCACGGTGAAATTCCCCAGCACCGGCAAATACCGCGTTTTTGTGCGCACTAAGGACTGGGTGGCCCGCTGGAAGGCATCCGGTTCACCGGGCAAATTTCAGCTCGTCGTTGATGGTGAGGCACTGAAAGAGACCTTTGGCACCAAGGGGGAAGATTGGTTCTGGCAGGAGGGTGGCACGGTCGATATCAAGAAAAAGGAAGTGTCATTGGCGCTTCACGACCTTACTGGTTTCGAAGGCCGTTGCGATGCCATCATCTTCACCAAAGACCCCGTCTATACGCCGCCCAACCAGAAGGAAATCCTGCCCAAGTGGCGCCGTGAGTTGCTGGGGCTGCCGGCCAAGCCGGTAGAGTCCGGCCCTTATGATCTCGTCGTCATCGGTGGCGGTTACGGGGGCATGGGCGCGGCCATCTCAGCGGCCCGCATGGGCCTCAAGGTGGCGCTCATCCAGAACCGCCCCGTATTGGGTGGCAATGGCAGCTCAGAGATCCGGGTCTGGGCCAAAGGCGGCACCCGCCGCGGCTTGTATCCGAATCTGGGCGAGATCGTGGAAGAATTTGAAGACAAGGCCAAGATGTCACCCGGTACTTACGAGGAGTTCGGTGATGACAAGAAAGAAGCCATCGTGCGGGCGGAGAAGAACATCACGCTCTTCCTGAACAATCATGTGTTCGCCGTGGAGACGAACGGCAACCGCATCCTGGCCGTGCAGGGATTGGACACCCGCTCCAGTGCAGTGACACGTTTTACAGGCAAGTTCTTCGTGGACAGTACAGGACATGCGGGTATCGGCGCTCTGGCCGGGGCGGATCATACGGTGCAGGAAGAAGGACATCTGGGCATGAGCAACATGTGGCGCTGGGAAAATGCCGATGGCCCGGTGAAGTTCCCCGAGACACCGTGGGCGCTAGACCTGACGATGGATGATTTTCCCTATCCGAAACGTTTCCACGCCGAGTGGTTCTGGGAATCCGGTTTCGACAAGCATCCCTTGCACGATCTGGAGTATACCCGCGACTGGAATTTCCGCGCGGTCTATGGCGCCTTCAATGCCATGAAGAACAAGGACGGGGCCAAGGAGCATCCGAACGCCCGGATGGTCTGGCTGGCTTACGTGGGGGGGACGCGCGAATCCCGCCAGTTGCTGGGCGACGTGATCCTGACGCGGGAGGACATCACCAGCAAGAAGATGTTCCCGGATGGTTGCGTGCCCACTACATGGGACATCGACCTGCACTATCCGCGCGAGCAGTATATGAAGAAATACCCGGAGGATCCGTTCATCTCGAAGGCGATTTTCGACAAGGCTGTGGATCGCAACCACGGCTATCCGGTGCCTTATCGCACCTTCTACTCGCGCAACATCGAGAACCTGTTCATGGCGGGGCGCAATGTCAGTGTGACCCATGAGGCTTTGGGCACTGTGCGCGTGATGAAGACTGGTGGCATGATGGGCGAGGTCGTGGGCAAGGCGGCGGCCATCTGTGTGAAACAGAACTGTCTGCCCCGGGATGTCTATCATTCCTACCTCGATCAATTGAAAGAGCTGATGAACCTCAAAGGGGTGATGCGGCGTGATACGGTCAACAGCCCGTTCTATGTGGCTGGCAATGCCGTCCAGTTGCCCCCGCCTGAAGTGGTTTACCTGGATCCCAAGAAGTTGCCGGGCATCGTCATCGATGACGAGCAAGCCCAAAAGAAAGGCAAATGGACCGCCGGCGAAGGTTTGAAAGGTTATATCGGCAAGCACTACCTCTATGGCCGTGATGCGGGCGCCTCGGTGCGCTATGAATTCACGGTGCCGCAGTCTGGCAAGTATGATGTGCGCCTCTCCTATGGCATGCACGAGAACCGTGCTACGAATGTGCCGGTGACGGTCACGGACACGGCCGGTTCCAAGACGGTGGTCATCAATCAACGGGTCGAACCGCCGTTGACGAATGGCTTTGTGTCCTTGGGCACCTACACCTTTGATGCTGCGAAGAAGGGTGCCGTGGAGATCGGCACGGACAAGGTGAATGGCAATGTGCATGTCGATGCCCTCCAAGTGTTGCCCACGAAATAACTGGTGATGAACTTCAGCCGCCTGGCCATGAATCATACATTCATGCCAGGCGGTTTTCCTTTGTCACCCATGTGCATGAAAGTGTCGTAAGCGAACGTTCGTTTGGTTAGAACACACCTGCGTGTCCGCCCAGCTGCCAATCCCGAAACCTGCCGCGCGATGGAAGTCTTTCGCGTTGCGGGGCTATCGTCTGGTGGTGCTGCTGCTGATCGTCTTGATCGTGCGCGAGCATAATTACCGGCAGCGTATCCAGGGTGACACCCCGGTCACGGCGGAGGAAGTCGTCAAGTTTTTGCCCGAAGCCAAGGAGCTGCAGCCGGACCATTCGGAATTTCACGGGCTCGAAGTATTGGATGCTGCCGGTGAAAAGATCGGCTATGTCGTGCGGACCTCACCGGATGCGGACCATATCGTCGGCTACGTTGGCATGACGGATACGTTGGTGGTCATGGACAAGGACTTGAAAGTGCTCGGCATCCAGATACGCCGCAGCGAAGACACACGCAAGCACGTGGAGGATGTGGCCATCGACCGGCAGTTCATGAAGATATGGAACGGCAAGACTTGGGATGAAGTCGGGCAGATGACGCCCAAGGCCTTGCGGATGGAAGGGGTGGCCGGTTCCTCTATGACGAGTCTGGCGATGGCTGAGGGTATCGCTTTGCGTTTTCGCCGCACGGATGATGATGCCAGTAAACAACCGGCATTCCGGGTGCAGGCACGCGATATCGGGCTGTTTGCCGTGGTGACGATGGCGCTGGTGCTGACGTTTTCCAATATCGAGAAGCGCAAGTGGGTGCGGCGGGTCTTTCAGGTGGTGGTCATAGTTTATGTCGGGCTCATCAATGGCGACCTCATCGCGCAATCCTTGCTGGTGGGGTGGGCCAAGACCGGCTTGCCCTGGCGGATGGCTCCGGGGCTGGTGTTGTTGGGAGTGGCGGCATTGGTCGTGCCCTGGGCCACGCGCAAGCCGGTGTATTGCCTGCACCTGTGCCCGCATGGAGCGGCGCAGGAACTGGTCGGGCGGCTGACTCCGAAGAAGTGGCGTGTGTCCGTGCCGGATGATGTTGCCCGGCGTCTGCGCTATCTGCCCGCAGTGCTGCTATTCATGGTCCTTGCCATCGCGATGTTCGGGTTGCCCATTGATTTGGCAAGCGTGGAACCGTTTGATGCCTATGTGATCGGGGTGGCCGGGTTGGCGACGATACTGATCGCGGTGGTGGGATTGATCGCGGCGTTCTTTGTGCCGCAAGCGTATTGTAAATACGGCTGTCCCACTGGCGCGGTGCTGGAGTTTGTGCGCTCGCGCGGTCCGCAGGATAAGTTCACCAAACGTGATGCTTTCGCGGGCTTGCTGGTGCTGGTGACGGCGGTGTTTTATTGGAAGTATTATGCCATCCATCAGTGGATCGTAGGGCCGCTGTAAATATTCAGGTTGATGATCGCATCATGACCGATAGTTTCAAAAATTTGCGAACCTGCTGGAGATATCTGCTGCTTGCTTTCCTGTGCTCAATTCCCTCGCTAGCCACTTTAGCTGAAGAGCCAGTCCACCAAGTCACCGGCGAAGCCATGGGTATGAAATGGTCGGTGAGGTGGGTGGGTGACTTGGATGAAGCGAAGGTGAAGGCGGAGACAGCGACGCTACTGGCGGATATCGAGAAGCAGATGTCCACGTATCGTGCGGATTCGGAGATCTCCCGCTTCAATGCCTCTCGCAGCACGGATTGGTTTCCGGTCTCGACCAATCTGGTGACGGCGGTATCTGCCAGTCTGGAGATCGCAGGGAAGAGTGAAGGCGCGTTGGACCCGACGGTGTTTCCCTTGGTGCAGGCTTGGGGTTTTGGACCGGTCCGGCGCGTGGGACAGATGCCTACGGTCACAGAGATATCCGTCGCGCGGGTCAAAGTGGGGCACACCCATGTGCAAGCCCGTTTATCCCCGCCCGCCGTGCGCAAGCTGCGGCCCTACACATCCATTGATGTGAGCGCGGTCGCCATGGGGCTGGCGGCGGATTTGGCGAAGGCGAGGTTGTCGCAGCTTGGTGGCACCAATTTCCTCGTGGATATGGGCGGGGAATTTGCGGCGGTGGGTGATGGTCCCGCAGGGCAGGGGTGGCCGGTGGGCATCGAAC
>CAZRGY010000096.1:0-10872 GCA_964599715.1 uncultured Verrucomicrobiota bacterium
TGGGGCCGGACCCGCGGACTTGGTGGGGCATGATCACGACCAGCGAGGATGGCGGCAAAACTTGGGCGGAACCGTGGTATCTGCCGAATGGCATCCTCGGCCCGATCAAGAACAAGCCGGTGCAGCTCGCGAACGGAGACATCCTGTGCCCGACAAGCAGTGAGCATGACGGCTGGCGCGTGCATTTCGAGCGCAGTAGCGATAACGGCAAGACTTGGACGAAGACTTGGCCGACGAATGACGGAAAAGCGATTGGCGCCATCCAGCCAAGCGTATTGCTCTTGGGCGTTGAGAAATTAATGGCGGTCGGGCGCACCCAACAAAAACGGGTGTTCCAGGTGACTTCGGACGACAACGGCAAGACTTGGGGCGAGATGACGTTGATGGCATTGCCGAACCCGAATTCAGGAACAGATGCGGTGACTTTGAAAGATGGGCGTCATCTGCTCATATACAATCATACAGAGCGCGGACGCTCGCCGCTGAACCTGGCCGTGTCGAAGGATGGGAAGACCTGGGAAGCGGCCTTGGTGTTCGAGGAGGAAAAGGGCGAATTCAGCTACCCGGCGATCATCCAGACAAGTGACGGGCTGGTGCACATCACCTACACATGGAAGCGACAAAAGGTGAAGCATGTGGTCGTTGATCCGACCAAGCTCAAGCTGACTGAGATGACCGATGGAGCGTGGCCGGCGAAGTGAAAGGGCGATGCGCCAGTTCACTCTAAGTAAGTCCGCAGGTTGGAAGAAAAATCTACTTCGCCTTGTCGGGGTTGGCTTTGGCCCACTGGAAGTATTCAGCCAGCGTGTAGAAGGTGTCGTGTTTGTAGAGACGGCCACCCTCCTCCACCAGTTCGTTGGAGTTGAAGGACCAGGCATCCCCCTGCTTCTTCATCATCGCGGTGAGCTTTTGATCGAGCGATTTGATGAGACTGGCAGACTTCGCATCCGTAGCGAGGTTGGTCATCTGCCAAGGATCTTGTTGGTTATCGAAGAGCAACCAAGGACCGTCTTCATAACGGGCGTAGGTGTAACGGTCCGTGATGATGCCGCGCCAAGGTTTCTCGATCTGGTCCGGACGGTAAGGCACAAAGATCTGCTGGAAGACGGCGTCTGGACCTTTGGTGGTATGGCCCAGCGCGACGTGCGAGAGGTCAGAGCCTTGCATGTTCTTCGGCACAGACATCCCGGCGAGCGAAAGCAAGGTCACCGGCATATCCACATGGCTGAAGAGTGCGTCCACCACTTTGCCAGCCGGAATCTTGGCGGGCCAACGCATGATGCCCGGGATACCGGCCGATTCCTCGTAGGGCTTGCGTTTGCGGCGCAGACCGTGCGAGCCAAGCATGTCGCCATGGTCCGAAGTGAAAAGGATGATGGTGTTCTCGTCCTGCCCGTTTTCTTTCAGCGTTTTCAAGATGCGGCCGACCTGGTCATCGATGGCGGTGATGGCGGCGTAGTAGGCGGCGATCTCTTCTTTGCCGCCGGAGGGCACGTAAGGTTTCTCCGGCAGACCGGGATAACGCAGCTTGGGCGGAATGGCGGGGCCGCTCTTGCCGAGCTCACTGTTAGGCTGCCAGTTCTTGCGCATGGTCAGTTTTTCCGGGTCATACTGCTTGGTGTATTCCGTCGGGGCACCATAGGGATCATGCGGCGGGCCGAGTTGAAGTGTGAGGAAGAAGGGTTTGTCCTTCGGCTGGTTCTTCAGGAATTCAACCGCGAAGTCGGCGGAGGCTTCGGGCTCGAATTTTTGCACCATGATGATGTCCGGCGTATCGCGGAAATAGTAAGGCGTGAAGTGCGTGTGGCTGCATTGGTACGCGGCCCAGTAATCGAAGCCCTGACGGCGCGGACCGGGCGGGATATAACCGGGCAGACGTGGGCCGCCATCCAAGTGCCACTTGCCGATGAAGCCGGTGCGGTAACCGGCATCACGCAGAATCTCCGCGATGGTGACCTCGGATTCGCGCAGACGAAGATCGTTCGCCACCATGCCGTTCACATGCGGGTAGGTGCCCGTAAGCAGAATCGCCCGTGCCGGGCAGCAAACCGGGGTGTTCGCATAGGTGCGACGGAAAAGCATGCCTTCCTTCGCCATGCGGTCGAGGTTCGGCGTTTTGACGTCGGGATTGCCCATGCAACCCATCGCCTCGGCACGCATCTGGTCGGGGAAGAGCAGGAGAATATTCGGACGCTTGTCCGCCGCTTGCGCGACCGAGGTCAACAGGCACGCAAAAATTGCGGCCAAGAAAAAACGCTTCACAACTGAAGGGATCATGCAACAGAGTCTAAGAATCCCGACCGAGAATCCAAGAATGAATGCGCGCCATCACCTGCCCTTCACCAACCCGTCAAATCGCCATTTGATGAAGCGGCTCTTTGCGCTGTTGGCACTCGTCGGCTGGTTCGCCGGGTCTGGAATGGCTCCCGCAGCATCGTCTAAACCAAATATCGTGCTCATCCTCGCCGATGACTTAGGTTACGGCGACCTGGGTTGCTATGGCGGCTCCTTACCGACCCCAAACATCGACGCCTTGGCACGGGAGGGACTGCGCTTCACGGATTTTCACAGCAATGGTGCCGTTTGTTCACCCACCCGGGCTGCCCTGCTCACTGGACGCTACCAGCAACGGAGCGGCATCGAGGGTGTCATCACCGCCGCCAACCATCGGGACCAAGGCTTGGCCCTGAGCGAAACCACCTTCGCCGAAGTGCTGAAGCAAGGCGGCTACACGACGGCCATCTTCGGGAAATGGCATCTGGGCTATGAGGCCGGCTTCAATCCGACACACCAAGGCTTCGATGAATTCCGGGGCTTTCTGAGCGGCAATGTGGACTACCGTTCGCACGTGGATCAGGAAGGTTATGCGGACTGGTGGAACGGGACGAAGTTGACACCAGAGGAAGGCTACACCACGGACCTCATCACGAAACACGCCGTGCGATTCATCGCAGAAAACAAAGGCCGCCCGTTCTGCCTCTATCTGCCGCACGAAGCGGTGCATTATCCCTATCAGACGCGCGATGATGCCGCTGACCGCGAAGCGGGCAAGAAACCGGCCAATGTGGCTGGCAGCCGCACGGACAAGGAGAAAGCTTACGCAAGCATGATGACCGCGCTGGATGAAAGCGTGGGACGCGTGATGGAAGCGCTCAAGCAGAACGGCCTCGCCAAAAACACGCTAATCATCTTCACCTCTGACAATGGTCCCTCCGGACCGGGCAAAGCCGGGCCACTCGCCGGCAAGAAAGGCACCCTCTGGGAAGGCGGACATCGCGTGCCGGCCATCGCCTGGTGGCCGGGACGTATCAAGCCGGGCGAAAGTGCCGAGACCTGCCTCACCATGGATTTGCTGCCCACCTTTGCGAAACTCGCAGATGTCAAACTGCCCAAACAGGTCGCCCTTGATGGCGTGGACCTTTCCGACCTGTTGTTGAAAGGGAAAGCTTTGCCGAAGCGGACGCTTTTCTGGCGCTTCAACGGAATGCAAGCCGTGCGCTCCGGTCCATGGAAGCTGCAAGTGACCCGCCAAGGGGCATCACACCTCTACCATCTCGCCGATGATCTGGCCGAGAAAAATGATCTCGCAGAAAAGGAACCCGCCAAACTGACCGAATTGCAGACCGCGCTCAAAGCCTGGACGCAATCCGTGGACGGCAAATAAAAGGACTATGACCATGAGCTACTTTCTTCGCATCAGTTTGATCTGGCTGCTATGCGCCAGCGCAGCATTCGCCGCCTCGTCACGACCAAACGTCTTGTTCATCGCTGCGGACGATCTGCGCAATGACCTGGGCTGCTACGGCGACAAGCAAGTGAAGACGCCGAATCTGGACCGGTTGGCCAAACGAGGGATGGTGTTCAACCGGGCGTATTGCCAACAGGCGGTATGCAATCCTTCGCGGGCGTCGCTGATGACGGGGTTGCGCCCGGACACCTTGCGCATCTGGGACTTGCCCACGCATTTCCGCGACACGACACCAGATGCACTCACGCTGCCGCAGCACTTCAAGAACAATGGTTACTTCACACAGAACATCGGGAAGATCTACCACAACTGGATCCATAAATTGCAGGGCGATCCAGTCTCGTGGAGCGTGCCGGCGGAGATGCATTTCAACAGCCACGGCAATGACAAGCCGATGATCGAGGGCACGCTACCACCGAATCTGGCAAAGGACCTGAAGTGCCAGATGATGGATATACCGGATGAAGCTTACTTCGATGGACGCGTCGCGGCAAAAGCGGTGACCGCCTTGCGAGACATCAAGAAGAAGGGCGACCCGTTCTTCCTGGCCGTGGGTTTTTGGAAACCGCACTCCCCTTTCAATGCGCCGAAAAAGTATTGGGACCTCTATGATCGCGAGAAGATCACGTGGCCGGACCCAGCCGAGTGGCCGAAGGGAACGGACCGCATCGCCTGGCATAACAGCCGCGAGATACTTTCAGACAAGCAACGCAAGCTGACGCCCGAGGCGGTGCGGGAGATACGACACGGTTACCTCGCAAACATCGCGTATCTGGATGCGCAGGTGGGCAAGGTGGTGGATGAGCTGGACCGGTTGGGTCTGAGTGATAACACGGTGATCGTGTTCTGGTCAGACCATGGTTTTCATCTGGGCGAGCATACTTTGTGGGCAAAGACTTCGAACTTTGATCTCGATGCCCGCGTACCACTGATCATCGCGGCACCGAAGATGAAGACGGCAGGAACCAAGACGGATGCCGTGGCTGAACTATTAGATCTGTATCCGACGCTGGCCGACCTGTGTGGTCTGCCCAAGGTGCCGGGGTTGGAAGGAGTGAGTCTGGGGCCGGTGTTGAAGAATCCCAAAGCAAGCGTGCAAAAGGTGGCCATCACCCAGCATCCCCGGCCTGCGTATTACAAAGGACAGCCGGAATACATGGGCTACTCAGCATGCGATGGCCGCTGGCGCTACACCGAATGGCGGAACTGGAAGGATGGCAAAGTGATGGCGCGTGAACTCTATGACCATCAAGCCGATCCGAAAGAGACGACCAACCTGGCTGACAGTCCGGGGCATAAGGCAGATGTGGACGCCATGGCCAAACTGCTGAAGCCAGCCATCAAAATGCCCGCACTTCGCTAAGCATGACTGGCATCAGCTCACTACCGGTCATCGATCTGCTGGTCATCGTGCTGTATCTCGCAGGCACGTTGGCCATCGGCTTTTGGTTTGGACGCCAGAGCAAAAGCACCGAGGAGTTCATGGCCGCGGGTCGAAAGATTCCCGGCTGGGCGGTGGGGCTCTCCATCTTCGGCACGTTCGTAAGTAGCATCAGTTTTCTGGCGAATCCGGGGAAGGCGTATGCAGACAATTGGAACCCGTTTGTCTTCAGCCTCACCCTGCCCTTGGCGGCATGGATCGCGGTGAAGTGGTTTGTGCCGTTCTACCGCAAGAGCAATGAGATATCCGCGTATCATCATTTGGAGAACCGGTTCGGGCCGTGGGCACGGACGTATGCGGTCGTGTGTTATCTGCTCACGCAGATCACGCGCACGGGGATGATCATGTATCTGCTGGCGGTAGCGCTGGAGCCGCTGACAGGATGGAACCCGGTGGCGATCATCGTGCTGACAAGCGTGCTGGTGATTGTTTATACACTGTTCGGCGGCATGGAGGCGGTGATCTGGACGGATGTGATGCAGAGCATCGTGCTCATCGGCGGGGCGCTGATGTGCGCGGGCGTGCTGATGTTCGGGATGCCGGATGGGCCGGGACAGTTATTCCGCATCGCCAGCGAGAACCATAAGTTCAGCCTGGGAAGCTTCAGTGCCTCGCTTACGGAATCGACCTTCTGGGTGGTGCTGATCTATGCGTTGTATATCAACCTGCAGAACTTCGGCATCGACCAGAGTTATGTGCAGCGCTATGCGACGGCGAAGACAGATCAAGAGGCCACGCGCAGCGTGTGGTTGGGAGCCTTGTTGTATATCCCCATCTCCGGCGTGTTCTTCTTCATCGGAACCGGGTTGTATTCGTTCTACCAAGCACAGCCGGACCTGCTACCTGCGGGAATCAAAGCCGACCAAGTAGTCCCACATTTCATCGTGGCGCAACTGCCGGTTGGGTTGACAGGGTTGGTCATCGCGGGTGTTTTCGCGGCGGCACAATCGACCATCTCCAGCGCGATCAATTGCTCAGCTACACTAATCCTGTGCGATCTCTACAAGCGCTACTTCAGACCGGCAGCCACAGAGCAGGAATCCATGCGCGTGCTCTGGATGGGAACATTGGTGATCGGGGTATTAGGAACCATCGCCGCCATCATGCTATTGCAGATCAAGCAGGCACTGGATGTGTGGTGGACACTCGCAGGAGTATTCAGTGGCGGCATGTTGGGATTGTTCCTGCTCGGTATGCTGGCGAGACGCGCGGACAAAGTAGCCGGAATGATCGGTGTGGCGGCCGGCTTGTGCGTGATCATCTGGGCGACGCTATCGACAAAATGGGAGTGGCTGCCAAAAGGTCTGCAGAATCCATTCCATGGTTTCCTGACCATCGTGATGGGAAC
Source organism: uncultured Verrucomicrobiota bacterium (assembly GCA_964599715.1). Lineage (GTDB taxonomy): Bacteria > Verrucomicrobiota > Verrucomicrobiia > Limisphaerales > JAEYXS01 > JAEYXS01. The sequence continues at coordinate 6,538 of CAZRGY010000096.1, forward strand.
AACGGCCATCTTGCTGGTAGGGTTTGTGGTGACGATGGTGGTGAAGGGGCCAAAAGAGAATCGCCCGTAGGGATGTTGGGCGTTCGTTCAGTTGGAGGTCGCCAGGGTGATGGGCAGGTGCTTTAATGCGAACTCATGGCACGTGTCACTTTGGTCGTATCTATTCTGACTTCAGTGGTTTTGTTTTCCACATCCGTTTTTGCATGGAAAACACCCGAACGATTGCCACGCGAAAATCTGCTGGTTTACCGCAATGACTTGCGTAGTGAAGTGAGGCCGGTAAAATCCACCCGCGCATGGCAGAAAAGGCGGGCGGAGATCGTGAGGGGGATGGAAACGGTGATGGGCAAACTGCCGGGCAAGGAGAAGCGCTGCCCACTGGATGTGAAGGTGGAGGAAGAGACGGATTGCGGCAGTTATGTGAGGCAACTCATCACCTATGCGTCTGAGCCTGGCTCGCGCGTGCCTGCTTATCTGCTGATACCCAAAACGGCCCTGTATGAAGGCAAGAAAACCCCGGCAGTGTTGTGCCTGCATCCGACGGATAATGTGAACGGGCATAAAGTGGTCGTGGGGCTGGGCGGAAAAGCCAATCGCCAGTATGCCGCCGAGTTGGCTGAGCGCGGTTTTGTGACACTGGCCCCGGCGTATCCGCAACTCGCGAATTTTCAGCCGGACCTGAAAGCGCTGGGTTGGGAGAGCGGCACGCTCAAGGCAGTATGGGATAACATGCGCGGACTGGATCTGCTGGAATCGCTATCTTATGTGCGCAAGAAAAGCTTCGGCGCCATCGGGCATTCACTCGGCGGACATAACGCAGTGTATACGGCGGTATTTGATGAACGCATCAAGGTGATCGTGAGCAGTTGCGGATTGGATTCGTATCTCGATTACTACGGTGGCAATCCCGCGGTGTGGCAAGCGGGCAAAGGGTGGACGCAGGAGCGCTACATGCCAAAGCTGGCGAGCTATGCCCGGAAGCTGGAATCCATTCCATATGATTTCCATGAGCTGATCGGGGCGCTGGCACCACGTGCCTGTTTCATCAATGCACCGCTGAAGGATAGTAACTTCAAATGGGAGAGTGTGGATAAAGTGATCGCGGCCGCGAGGCCGGTGTATGCGCTTTATCGCAAACCGGGGAATCTGCTGGTGGAGCATCCGGATTGTGAACACGACTTTCCGGATGCGATGCGGGAAAAAGCGTATGAGTTATTGGAGCGGGAGTTGAAGTGAGGAATGTCAGGGATGGCAACATGTCGTCCCTCCCAAGGCGGGGTTGGGACAAAATGGAGGAGCAACTCTTTTGCAGGAAGATCGCTCCCGGGTGCGATTGAACATATTCCCCTGAGGGAGAAAGCGTTTCTCCATTTGCGGATTTGTATTTTGGCTGAAGGCAGTTATCTTGCGCTCTGTTCACGGAACCGAGGCGTCGTGTGAGTTCTGAATCCCAAGCTAATGCGCTCCAACGGGCGGAAGCCGAGGTAAAGCGGTTACAGACGGAATTGGCGGAAGCCAATCTGCGCTGGAAACGGCTCGCGGAGGAATACTCTGCCAACGAGTCCCGGCAACGGGCATTGGCCCGCTTGACGCATCAACTCTCAGCCACCAGCAGTGAAAAAGATGCGGCACGACTGCTGGAGCGGACCTGCCGGGAGCTGTTCGATTACGATGCCTTTCTGTTGGATGCTTATGACCCGGCCTGGGACATGGTGCATAATGTGCTGGCGTTGGATGTGATCGACGGAGAACGCAAGGAAGTGCCGCCCGCCTTCACCGGACACCCCCCGGGACCTATCGGAAGAAAAGTGCTCCAAGAGGGGCCACAGTTGATCTTGCGAAAACCGGGGGTCATCGAGGATGACCGGTTGCAACCTTTCGGAGATAAGGGAAAGCGCTCGCTCTCCCTGATGTTCGCGCCTTTGCGGAATGGCGACCTGACTCTGGGAACCCTCTCCGTCCAGAGCTACAAGGCGAACGCGTTCATGGAGTCAGACCTGGATCTGCTCCAAGTGACGGCGGACTTGTGTGGGGGCGCGTTCGACCGCATGCGCACGGAGGCGGAGTTGCATGCGAAGGAGCAGCAGTATCACCAGATCGTTGAGACCACCCAAGAGGGTATCTGGGTGGTGAACTCCAAGGGGATCACGACGTTTGTGAACCGCCGCATGGCGGAGATGCTGGGGTATGAGCAGAAGGAGATACTGGGACTGACCTCGTTTGACTTCATGTTCTCAGAAGACAAGGAAAAGATTGTCGCCAACATCGACGAGGAGAGGCGCAAAGAACACCGGCAGCTGGATCTGCGCCTGCGTCGGAAGGATGGGGAAGCCATGTGGGCGCTAGTCACGGCCAACCCGATACTGGATGCACAGGGGAAATTCGCCGGGAGCGTGGGCCTTCTCTCGGACATCACCAAGCGCAAGCTGGTGGAGGAAGAGCTCCGGGAATCCGAAGCGAGGTTCCAGTCATTCATGAACAACCTCGCGGGGTTCGCTTTCATCAAGGATCACGAAGGGCGCTACGTATTTGTGAACAGCACGTGGGAGAAGCTGTTCGGAAAGACTCTGGGCGAGATAACCGGGATGACGGATGAAGAGCTTTTTCCCGGCGCGATGGCGACGACTTTCAAGGCGAGCGATGCGCAACTAAGAGCGGACAAGAAACCAATCCACGTGGTGGAAACGATCTACCATGGAGAGGAGCCACATTCCTATTTCGTGAGCAAGTTCATCATCCCGGGTGAAGCGCCGGAAGAGGAACTAGTTGGCGGGGTGGCGATGGATATTACGGATCGGTTGCAAATGCAGGAGCAGTTGCGAGAGACTCAGGCGCGTTCGCAAGCCATCCTGAATTCCGCCCTGGATGCGGTGGTGACGATCGACCACGCCGGTAACATCGTGGAATTCAACCCGGCGGCAGAGAAGATGTTCGGCCACCAACAGGCAGATGTGCTGGGACGGAACATGGGCGAAGTGATCGTGCCACCGGAATTGCGCGAGCGGCATCAGCAATCACTGGAACGTTGTGTGCAAACGGGTGAATCCCGCATCCTCGGGCGGCTGATCGAAATCTACGCCATGCGGGCGGACGGAAGCCAGTTTCCGGTAGAGCTTACGATCAACCGGGTGGAACAGGGCCCACGCCCGCTCTTCACCGGGTTCATCCGGGATATCTCGAAACGCAGAGAGGCAGAGCAGGAAATACGGCAGCTTAACACCTCGCTGGAGAAGCGGGTGAATGAACGGACGGCGGAGTTGCAAGCCACGAACAAGGAACTGGAGTCGTTCTGTTATTCGGTATCGCACGATTTGCGGGCGCCACTGCGGGCGATCGATGGTTTCAGCCAGGCTCTGGAGGAGGATTATGCCACGGTGCTGGATCAGGACGGGAAAAACCATCTCGAACGGGTGCGCAAGGCGACGCGGCGGATGGCGTTGCTGATCGATGATCTGCTGGAACTCTCTCGGGTTTCACGGGCGGAGCTGAAGATACAGGATGTGGACCTCTCGCAGATGGCCCGGCTGGTGATGGAGGAATTGCAGCATGGTCATCCGGAACGGAAGGTGGAATGGGTGGGCGAACCGCGCCTGCGGGCAAAAGGCGATCCGCGGCTGCTCCGGGTGGCGCTGGACAACCTGCTCGGGAACGCCTGGAAGTTCACGCGGAGCCAACCGAATCCGCGCATCGAATTCGGGGTGACGGTCCAGGACGGACAGACAGTTTATTTTGTGCGGGACAATGGCGCAGGATTCGATATGAATTATGCAGACAAGCTGTTCGGGGTATTTCAACGGTTGCATAGTGCCAATGAATACGAGGGGACAGGTGTCGGGCTGGCCAATGTGCAGCGGGTGATCCACCGGCACGGAGGCAGCATCTGGGCGGATGCCAAAGTTAACCAAGGGGCGACATTTTATTTCACATTGCCGAAAGCTGAAGATCCATCATGAGCGAAAAACACATACTGCTGGTCGAGGACAATCCCGATGACGTGGCGCTGACGTTGCGCGCGTTCAAGAAGAACCACATCATGAACTGCCTGCATGTGGTGACCGATGGGGCCGAGGCGTTGGAGTATCTATTCGGCACGGGGAAATATCAGGGGCGCGATACATCGCAGCAACCGACTGTCATTCTGCTGGACCTGAAACTCCCTAAGGTGGATGGATTGGAAGTGCTGAAACGCATCCGCGCAGATGACCGCACCAAGCTGGTGCCGGTGGTGATCCTGACCTCCTCCAAAGAGGAAGTGGATATTGTGAACGTGTATGCCAACGGAGCGAACAGTTACATCCGTAAGCCAGTAGAGTTCGAGAAGTTCATCGAAGCGGT
>CAZRGY010000097.1:0-10834 GCA_964599715.1 uncultured Verrucomicrobiota bacterium
GTATTGGGTCTTGCCGGGTTGATGGCGGACGATATGTTGCTGGGCTCCTCGTTGCAGGCGGCCAATACTTCGCCGCTCGCGCCGAAGACGCCGCCGCTGCCGGGCAAAGCCAAGGCCGTGGTGCATATCTTCGCGCAGGGTGCGCCGTCGCATGTGGATACGTGGGATCCGAAACCGGCACTCACGGCGAACGATGGCAAGGAGTTGCCGGGGCTCAATGGCGTGGGTCTGGCTTCGCCATTCAAGTTTGAGAAGAAGGGCAAATCGGGTATCGAGGTCAGCGAAGTGTTCCCGAACATCGGCGAGCATATCGATGACATCGCGGTCATCCGCTCGATGTGGACGAACATCCCGTCCCATGAAGTGGCGACGGTGATGATGAACACCGGTTCGCTGCGTCTCCCGAAACCGAGTATGGGCTCGTGGGTGCTTTACGGATTGGGCAGTGTGAACCAGAACATGCCCGGCTACATCTCGTTGCGTCCAGGTGGGGTTCCCCCGGGAGGCACGCAGAACTGGCAGTCATCCTTCCTGCCGGGTGTTTTCCAAGGCACCAGCATCAACACGACTTCCCAACGCGTGGAAGACTTGATCGAGAACATCAAAAACCAATTCTCCTCGTTGCCGGAACAGCGTCGTCAGCTCGACCTGATCCACAAGCTGAATTACATGCACAGCCAGAATCTCCAGAAGGACAACCAACTGGAAGCACGGCTGGAGGCGTACGAGATGGCGTTCAAGATGCAGACGGAAGCGACGGACGCTTTCGACATCTCGAAGGAGCCGCAGAATATCCGGGACATGTATGGCAACTCGGCACAGGGCCGGCAGATGCTCATCACGCGCCGTTTGATCGAGCGCGGTGTCCGCTTCGTGCAGGCCTGGCACGGCGGCTGGGATCATCACCAAGATCTCGCCGACCGGCTCTCGTCGAAGGCGCGGGAGATGGACCAGCCGATCGGTGCGTTCCTGAAGGATATGAAGCAGCGCGGTTTGCTGGACAGCACCTTGGTGGTGTGGGGTGGTGAGTTCGGCCGCACGGTGACGCGCGACCGCAACGGCAACGCCGATCCAGGCCGTGACCATAACAGCCGCGCATTCAGCACATGGCTGGCGGGTGGCGGTGTGAAGGGCGGCATGACCTATGGTTCGACGGATGAATTCGGTGCCCGCGCAGTGGAGAACAAGGTGCATATCCATGATCTGCACGCCACAATCCTCGGGCTGCTGGGCTTTGATCACGAGAAGCTGACGTATCGTTACAATGGCCGTGACTTCCGTCTCACGGATAACTTCGGAGTGCCGGTGAAGGCCATCATGGCCTAAGGATAATTTGCGTATGAAATTCCAACCAACCACAGCCGCACGCAAAGCCGCCTTCGCTCTCGGGGTGATGGCGCTGATGGCGGCACCGTCGCTACAGGCGAACGATGTCGTCAAGCAGCAGCTAGAATTCTACAACACCAAGATCGCTCCGGTCTTGGCTGAGAAGTGCTATCGATGCCACAGCGGTTCTGAGGACAAGGTCAAGGGTGGCCTGACGCTGGATACGAAGGAAGGCATGGTGCGCGGTGGTGATACCGGACCTTCTGTGGTGCCGGGTAACGTGGAGAAGAGTCTGCTCATCCGGGCGATCGCCTATGCGGATGAAGATCTCCAGATGCCGCCGAAAGAGAAGCTGCCGAGCAGCGTGATCTCGGACTTTGTGGTGTGGATCAAGATGGGCGCGCCGGTGCCGGTCAGTGACGGTACGAAGACGGCCAAGGGCTACAAGAACCCGGCCGCGGCGAACCATTGGGCCTTCAAGCCGGTGACGCAACCGGAAGTGCCCAAGGTGAATGCCCAACAATGGGTACGGAACGAGATCGATAATTTCCTGCTCGCCAAACTCGAGGCGAAGAACATGTATCCGAACAAGCTCGCGGACAAACGGACGATGATCCGCCGGGCGACGTTTGACCTGACGGGATTGCCGCCCACGCCGCAGGATGTGCAGGCTTATTTGGCCGATGATTCCACGGATGCTTATGAGAAGCTCATCGATCGTCTGTTGGCTTCGCCACAATACGGTGAGCGCTGGGGCCGTTTCTGGCTGGATGTAGCGCGCTACTCGGACACCAAAGGTGAAGTGAACCGGCAACGGGAAGATTTCCATTATCCGTACGCTTACACGTATCGAGATTACGTCATCAAAGCGTTCAACGAGGACAAGCCGTTCGACCAGTTCATCATGGAACAGCTCGCGGCGGACAAGATGGATCTAAAGGACAAGACGGACCTTGCCGCGCTGGGCTTCATCACATTAGGCAATCGTTTTGATAACCAGGCAAACGAGATCATCAATGACCGTATCGATACAGTGACCAAAGGGTTCCAGGCATTGACCGTGGCGTGCGCACGCTGCCATGACCACATGTTCGATCCGGTCCCGACGGAGGATTTCTATGCGCTGCATGGCATCTTCGCCAGCTCGGTGGAGCCAAAGGAAAAGCCGCTGATCGAGAAGGTGAATGACAAAGACCCGGAGTATCGTTCCTATCTGGCTGAACGAGCCAAGTTGGAAGAGAATCTACAGAAGTTCTATCGTGAGGATGTGGGGAACTTCATCAGTGACTTGCGCAAGAATTCCGGTCTGTATCTGGCCATCAATGAAGCGATCAAAGGCAAGGACCGCAGTGAGATGGGCAAGTTGGTGCGGCAATACAAGCTGAACCAGGAAGCGGCCCGGCTCTGGCAGACCATCCTGACCCGCACCCGTCGCGGATATGATCCGGTGATGGGACCGTATCATGAGTTCGCCCGCTTCTCCGACAAGGATTTTGCCACCAAGGCGCAGGATCTGGTGACCCTCATCACCAACAATTCCGACCGTAAGAAGCCGGTGAATCCCTATATCTCCAGCCAGTTCCGGGGACGTTATGTGAAATCGATGTCGGACGTGGTGACCATCTATGGTCGGGCGTTTGCCATGGTGGAATCGAATTGGCAGCAGGTGAGTTCCCGGAATCCTAACGCCTCGGCGCTGCCGGATGCCGGGCAGGAAGCTGTGCGCCTGGCAGTGTTCACTGGAGCACGGCCTGGTGATGATCCGATCGATGTGATCCGCCGCGCTCTTCCACGTAACTTGCAAGGTCGTGAGACGCGTCTGCGCTCAGCCATCTCAGAGCTTGAAGGCACGCATCCCGGCGCGCCGGCGCGTGCGATGGTGATCAATGATTCGGAGCGCCCACGTGATTCTTACGTGTTCATCCGTGGTGAGGCCGGCAGCCGTGGTCCAGTGGTGCCCCGGCGTTATCTGGAGATTTTCAGCGAAGGCAAAGAGCCGTTCAAAGATGGCAGCGGCCGTCTCGAACTCGCGAAGGCGATCGCTTCGAAGGACAATCCGTTGACCGCGCGCGTGGCAGTGAACCGCATCTGGATGCATCACTTCGGTGATGGCATCGTGCTCACGCCGGATGACTTCGGCACGCAGAGCACGCCGCCGAGCCATCCGGAATTGCTGGATTATCTGGCGAACGAATTCATGGCGAGCGGCTGGTCCATGAAGGCCATGCACAAGAAGATCATGCTGACCTACGCTTACCAGCAAAGCAGCGAGAACAATCCGCAGTTCGCGCAGATCGATCCGTTCAACCGCCTGCTCTGGCGCGCGAACATCCGCCGTCTGGAGTTCGAGGCATTGCGTGATTCATTGCTGGCGATGGGCGGCAAGCTGGATACCACGATGGGTGGCAAACCGGTGGACCTGATGTCCGAGCCGTATCCTACGCGTCGCACGGTGTATGGTTACATCGACCGTGCGAAGCTGCCGGAAGTGATGACGAGCTTTGATTTCGCGAATCCGGACATCGCTACGGGCAAGCGGTATGAGACCATCGTGCCGCAGCAGTCGCTGTTCATGATGAACAGCCCGCTGGTGGTGGAGCAGGCACGGAACATCACGGAGCGCAAAGACTTCAAGGCGCTTTCTGATGACGAAAGCCGCATCAAGCTTCTGTATGAGGTGATTTTCCAACGGTTGCCGTCGGAAACGGAAATCCGTCTGGGCATGGCCTTCCTGAACAGCACGCCGGATAAAGATCTGGTGCCAGTGGTGGCCAATGCGCAGCAGATGGCCCAGACCAAGGGCAAAGCCAGAACGCCCGCAGCTGCACCGAAACCCGCCCAGAAGACGCTGGGTGCTTGGGACAAGTATGCGCACGCGCTGCTGCAGACGAATGAAGCGACGTTCGTGAACTGACGTAACTGACCCTATCGATTCACAAAAAAGACCGGCTTAGGCCGGTCTTTTTTATTTCGAAAACTCCGCCTGCTTATAGGGCTCAGGTCGGCAGCGGTCCGCCTACATTTATATTGTGTTGAATACAGTAAGCAGAATTCCATACATATTTTTCCGCCCACTTTTTCAGGCCCATACGCTCTTCCGGCGTGAGTGCGCGTTTCACTTTTGCTGGTGAACCCATGACCATGGAGCCGGGAGGGATGACGGTGCCTTGAGTCACCAGGGCGTTTGCGCCGATAACACTTTGCTCACCGATCACGGCGCCATCCAGAATCGTCGCCCCCATGCCGATGAGACATTCATCGCCGACGGTGCAGGCATGGACGATGGCTGAATGTCCGACCGTCACCCAATTGCCGATGAGGCATGGAAAATCATCGGCGAGATGGATGACAGCATTGTCCTGGATATTCGAGTGGTGACCGATCTCGATGCGGTTGATGTCACCGCGTACGGTGGCGTTGTACCACACGCTGGCATTGTCACCGAGCGTGACGTCCCCTAACACGACGGCGGTCTTGGCGATGTAAACATCTTTGCCCAGCCGCGGTTGCTTGCGCAGGAACGTATCCAGCTGCCCCAAAAGTTTTTCCATGTGTGGTTGAAATTATGGACTGCCGGTTTTCCGCGCCAATAAAAAACCTGTCCGGTTTGTTGCCGGACAGGTGGCTGTATTTTCTCGGTTCCTCCCGGGAACAGAAATTACCAGCAAGCGCGATGCCGCGGATGATGCCCGAAGCTGTAATGGCGGGTCACCACCGGTACCGGTGAGTAGTAGACTGGAGCCGGGCGATAGACCACCACAGGTGCGGATTGCACCACGACGGGTGCCGTTTGATATACTACCGGTTGAGTGTAGATGACCTGTGGCTGCTGCACCACTACCGGTGCGGATTGATACACCACCGTGGGTGCCGGGTGGTAAACCACGGGCGCGGGTTCAAAAGACTTGGCGATGACGGCACCTGCGATGACTCCGGTCAGAACTTTTCCGGCGGTGGCCCACTCGCGGTCACCGGCGTGAGACTGTTGCGTGCCTGCGATGAGCAGACCACATACAGCAAGGGCGGTTACGACTTTTTTCATACAATTGCCTTTTTTAGACTTCTTGCCGGCTATTTCGGCCAACATCTATTCCGACGACGAAGATTTCTTTTTATTCGAGCGACTTTGCGCTACCTTGTGGTGGATAAATGGAATGAGTGAAGGTAACGGCCAATCCAACGACCACGAGCATTATCGCCCCAAGCGGCGCATCCCTCGCTCGTTGAAGGAGTTGACCCCGGGTAATCACTTCAACCCGCGCACCTTCTTTCACGAGATGGTTTGGAAGGCCTTGCTCACCAAGCGCACAGGTATGCATCGCAAGCCGGAGTTCCCCTCCTTGCAAAAAGGTGAGGTTGCTTTGACCTGGATCGGACACGCCTCTTTCCTTGTGCAATTCACCGATCTGAATGCATTGGTGGATCCTAATTTTGCCAATTGGATTTTTCTGCTGAAACGCCTCAAGCATGCGGGGATCAAGATCGATGATTTGCCGCCCATCGATCTCGTGTTGCTCACACACGCGCACTTCGATCACTTTCACAAACCGACCTTGCGCAAACTCCCGCATCCCAAACTTGGCGTGATGCCTTGGGGCATGGCACCGCTCGCGAAGGGGCTCGGCTTCGAACGCATCATCGAGCTGAAATGGTGGGAGAGTTTTCAAACCGGCGACTGGAAGGTGACGCTCGTGCCCAGCAAGCACTGGGGGGCGCGCACGTTGCACGATCATCATCGCGGCTACGGTGGATTTGTTTTGGAGCACCAAGGGCGCAAAGTTTATCACGCCGGTGACAGCGCCTACTTCGAGGGCTTTCGTGAGATCGGTGAACGCTGCCAGCCGGAAATCGCTTTGCTCCCTATCGGCGCGTATTACCCGGATTCATTCCGTCGCACGCATATGGGTCCGGATGATGCCGTGCAAGTCTTCCTCGACCTCAAGGCGAAATGGCTTGTGCCCATGCACTATGGCACCTTCAAACTTTCCTTCGAGGATATGAACGAGCCGCCGCGCTGGATGCAGGAGCTCGCGCATGAAAAGGGGCTGACACACCATCTGCGTTTTCTGGAAGAAGGCTGCCCCACGGTGTTCTAGTTCGTGCCACGGGCTTGCAGTCCCCGCCAATGTGTGGAAGATACTGCCCATGAAATCGTTTGCTCTTGCCCTCACTTTGATGCTCAGCCTCATGCTGACGATCCCGGCCATGGCTGCTGATAAACCCAAATCTGCCAAGAAGCTCCAACACGTCGTCTGCTTCAAGTTCAAGCAGACGGCCACCAAGGCGCAGATCGATCACCTCAATAAAGAGTTCGCATTGTTGAAGGACAAGATCCCCGGAATCATTGGTTACCAGGCGGGCGTCAACAACAGCCCGGAAGGTTTGAACAAAGATTTTACCCATTGCTATATCGTGACCTTCAAGACGGAGAAAGACCGGGAAGGCTATCTGCCACATCCCGAACATCAGAAGTTCGTCACCATCGTCAAAGAGATCGTGGATGACGTGTTCGTGATCGATTTCTGGACGGAGTAATTTTCACTGCATGAACACCGTTGCTGCCTCTGCATTTCCGCTCCTACGTCCGCGCCGCTTGCGCCAGTCCCCGGCCTTGCGTCGTCTTGTCCGGGAGACGCGTCTCAGCGTGGACCAATTGATTCTGCCACTCTTTGCCCGCTCTGGGCGCAAGGTGCGGCAGCCCATCAGCTCCATGCCGGGCGTGTTCCAGTTGTCGGTGGATGAGTTGGTGAAGGAAGCGTCTGCGGCCTATGCCGATGGCATCCCGGCGGTTCTGCTGTTTGGTATTCCTGATCAGAAAGATGCCAAAGCCTCTGGCGCCTATGCCAAGAACGGCATTGTGCAGCAAGCGGTGCGCGCTTTGAAGAAAGCTTTGCCGGACCTGCTGGTGGTGACGGATGTGTGCTTGTGCGAGTACATGAGCCATGGGCATTGCGGCATCGTGCACCAGCATGCGCATGAAGCCAGCATCCTGAATGACCCCTCGCTCAAGCTGCTGGCCCGTACAGCGGCGAGTCACGCCGAAGCAGGGGCGGATATCATCGCCCCGAGCGACATGATGGATGGCCGAGTGGCTGCCATTCGGACAGCTTTGGACAAGGGCGGGTTTCTCGATACGCCCATCATGTCCTACGCCGCCAAGTTTTCCTCCGCTTACTATGGCCCCTTCCGGGAGGCGGCAGAATCTACGCCCAAGTTTGGTGACCGTCGTAGCTATCAGATGGATGCCGCGAATGGTGATGAAGCCCTGCGTGAAGTGGCTTTGGATATCGCGGAAGGAGCGGACATCGTGATGGTGAAGCCCGCCTTGGCCTACCTGGATATCATCCATCGCGTGAAGACCACGTTTGGCTATCCCACCGCAGCCTACAACGTCAGCGCTGAATACTCGATGATCAAAGCCGCCGCGGCCAATGGCTGGGTGGATGAAAAAGCCGTGACGATGGAAACGCTGCTGGGGATGAAACGCGCCGGTGCCGATATCATCATCACCTACGCTGCACGGGATGTGGCGAAGTGGTTGAGAACGGACCGCTAAATCTTAGCGACCGCGACCACCCATGAATGCGACGACCAAGGCACCGATGATCACCAAGAACAAGATGACACCGATGACGATGAACACTTTCGCGGCCTTGTTATCCTTCTTTTTGAAGTGAGCGGAAGTGTCCGCTTGGAAACCGGCCTTCTTCTCCAGATCGCCCGCCTTGATTCCCTGCTTGATGACCTGCGTGCGGTCAATCGGTTTGGGCGGTGGCTGGGCTGAACCATCTTCCAAGCGCATCTCGATCTGACCGAGACGCAGCACTTGGCCGGGCTTCAGCGGGGATTCTGTGATCTGCTCGCCTCCAATGAAAGTTCCATTGGTGGAATTCAAGTCACGCACCAGGACATCATTACCCGTCAGAAGGATCTCGCAGTGGTGGCTCGACATCGAGCCATCGGGGATGGAAAAAGAATTATCGTCCACGCGACCGACTGTGGTTTTCTCCACGGTCAGTTCGTATGTCCGGCCTGTGTAACCTTCGCTAAGAACGACAAGTCTGGGCATAAGTGGAACGTTGTGACTGCATTATTGACATTGATTCTCTCAAGTCAATCCGTTTCCCCATCCGTATTTTCACGTATCTTGGTCCGGCTCATAAAGTTGCGTTGAAATTACAGATGCGGGTTCCAACGGAGGCTACTATTTATTAACCGCGGGACAAGACAAGTTGCCGGAATTCGTTAAAAAGTGGCGCAGAATCATGTGGTCCCGGAGATGCCTCCGGGTGATATTGCACGCAAAACACCGGCTTGGTCTTGTGCCGCATACCTTCCACCGTCTGGTCATTCAGGTTGATCCGGTTCACTGCCACGTCGCTGGGCAGAGAAGCGGGATCGACGGCAAAACCGTGGTTTTGCGAGGTAATCTCGACTTTTCCAGTCTCCAAATCCTTCACCGGCTGGTTGCCACCGCGATGGCCGAACTTCAACTTGAAGGTCTTGCCGCCAAAGGCCTGTCCCAAAATTTGATGCCCCAAGCAGATGCCGAATACCGGGATGCCCGTTTTCAACACATCGGTAGCCGCCTGCACGGCATAGCTCAGCGCCGAAGGATCTCCCGGACCATTGGAGAGAAACACGCCGGCGGGCTTGTGCTTCAAGGCTTCTGCGGCGGGAGTCGTGGCCGGAACCACCTGCACCTTGAACCCGCTCTGGCGGAGCTGGCGCAGGATGTTGTACTTCATGCCGAAATCATAGGCCACGATCGGGATATCCGCCGGGGGCAGGGGATTGCGCATCGTGCGGGGATTACCCGTCTCCAGGCCGCGCAAGATGCGGAACTCTGCACTCTCCTGATCATCCTTGTCCCAGAGAAAAGCTTCCTTGTGGGTGACTTCTTTCACGTAGTCCACACCGGCCAATCCCGGCCAGCTCTTGGCTTTCGCCACGGCTTCCTCTGGAGTCAGGCCTTCGGTGGAGATGACGCCGTTCATTGCGCCTCGCACGCGCAGCTTCTTGGTCAATGCCCGTGTGTCCACACCTTGGATGCCGGGAATGCCATTTTTCTCCAAATACTCGGCCAGTGAAGAATCTGCCCGCCAGTTGCTGACGATGGGGGAAAGCTCGCGGATGACAAAGCCCGCCACATGGGGTTTCCAAGACTCCACGTCTTGGGTGTTCACCCCGTAATTGCCGATGAGCGGATAGGTCATCGTGACGATCTGCCCTTTGTAGGACGGATCGGTCAGAATCTCCTGATAGCCGGTCATCGAGGTGTTGAAGCACACCTCTCCACAATAGGTCGCCCGGGCCCCAAAACCCTGACCCTCAAATACACTGCCGTCTTCTAAGGCGAGAATCGCTTTCATACTCACATCCGCAAACGTTGCGAGATGCTAGGTCGCGAGCCGGGAGGGTCAAGATTTTACCCAAGAAAAAAGCGCGGTTTGGGCCGCGCTTGAGAGAATCCCGTAGTATTCCGGACTATTTGCCCAAGGCCTTGGTCAGCTTGCCGACATACTCCTTGGCCGAACTGCCGTCATAACCCTCTTCGCGGAACAGTTCCTTTCCGTTCGCATCCACCACGACGATGGTCGGGTAACCTTCCACTTTGAATTTCTTTTCCAGCTCCGCGTTGGCCTTTTTCAGCGCCTCGGACTGCTTTTTGTTCTCTGGAAAGTCCACTTCTACCAGCACGAGTTTTTGTGCGGCCAACTGCTTGAACTCACTGCTGCTCAACACCGTTTTGTGCAATTGCTTGCAGGGCGGGCACCAGTCTGAACCGGTGAAGTCCATCAGGATGGCTTTCTTCTGTTCCTTGGCCTGTGCTTGGGCCTTGGCGTAATCCGTCAGCCAGACGTCCTTGGCATCAGCCGCGACCGTAGTTTGGGTATATTGACCCACGGCCAGTCCTATTACGGCCAGTGCGATGGCAAACGATAGTTTTTTCATGGCTTTAGTATGGTGCCGATTCCGGCCTGATGCCACTGGCAGCAGACCTTTGTTTCAATCTTTGGACGCCTCAGCCCCCGCCTTTATTCCCGCCAAACGATCTTCCCGCCCACGATGGTCATCGCCTGCTTGCCCTTCATCGCCCAGCCGTAGAAGGGATTATTCACCGATTTGCTCTGCGTCATCTCCTTCGTGAAGATCCATTCCTTGTCCAAGTCGATGACCGTCACATCGGCATCGGCTCCCACGGAAAGGGTGCCTTTGTTCAACCGCAGGAGCTTCGCAGGTGCCGTGGTGTATTTGACGATCAAGTCGTTGATGGAGAGCAGTTTGGCGTGGTAAAGCTGCGTCAGGCACAGGCCCAGTTCGTTCTCCAATCCCGTGATACCGAACGGCGCGTAATCGAACTCCACTTCCTTCTCGTAATCGCAATGCGGCGCGTGGTCACTGCCTAGGATCTCGATGGTCCCATCGGCGATACCCTCCAGGATGGCCGCGCGGTCTTTTGCCGTGCGCAGTGGCGGGTTCATCTTGCAATGCGTGTCATAAGCGG
>CAZRGY010000098.1:0-10822 GCA_964599715.1 uncultured Verrucomicrobiota bacterium
CTGCCGCACTGGAGCTTGGCCTGCCGGTGGAGCAGCCGATCAAGGCGCGCGCGGCCGAGTTCGTGGAGCATCTGCGTTCCTTTGACGCAGACCTTATCGTGGTGGCTGCGTACGGCCAGTTGTTGCCGCAGAGCATCCTTGAGCTGCCGAAGTATGGGTGCCTTAACGTCCATACTTCCATCCTGCCAAAGTATCGCGGAGCCGCTCCGATCCAGTGGGCCATCATCGATGGCGAACCGGAGACGGGCGTCACGATCATGAAGATGGATGCAGGCTTGGATACGGGTGATATCCTAAGTGTGCACACCACGCCGATCTCGCCAGAGGACAACGCGGCGATCTTACAGGACCGTCTGGCCGCTATCGGAGCGGAGGCATTGGTCGCGACCATCCCGCTTTACATCGATGGTGATATCAAACCTGAGCCGCAGCCAGCTGAGGGCAGCACCTATGCGCGCAAGATCACCAAAGAGGATGGACGTATTGATTGGTCCCAACCGGCGCAAGTGCTCTTCAATCGCATTCGCGGCCTGACTCCTTGGCCCGGGGCTTTCACTTTTCTGGCCCCCGAGCAAAAGCAACGCTTACTCAAAGTCTGGTCGGCGGAACCGTTGAGCGTAGTTTCAGGAGAGCCGGGTACAGTGTTGCAAGCGGACAAAAACGGCATCGTCGTGGCTTGCGGAGAAGGGGCTTTGCGGATCACTTCCTTGCAACGTGAAGGCGGACGCCGGATGACGGCGATTGAATTTTCCGCCGGTCAGGCGGTCAAATCTGGTGACATGCTTTATTCGGAATAATTTTTAAAACCATATATCGACCTAGATGGAAACAGGTAAAAACAGCATGAGGAAAAAAGCTTTGATTCAATGGATCGTATTGGTGGCGCTTTGCGTTTTGGGCTTGGAAGCGCAGGCTGCATCAAGGCCTTTGGCCAAGATGGAATATCTCGAACACATGCCGTTCGTTTCCGCCACCATCTCTTCCGACAGCACCACATTAAAGGGGCTGGCCATCAAGGTGGGCACGACGAATGTCCCGGCGGCGATCTGTTTTGATACGGAGCTGTTGCGCGTTTCGGCGGGCTGGACGGGCGGATTCGTGCAAGGCGTGAACCTGATGTCACGCGGGCAGTATCCGACGAATATCGGCCAGATCGTTTTCTCCAGCGACGTCATTCCGGGTTGGGTGGTGGATGGCAAGTTTGGCGATCCGCGGGAGGACAAGCACGGGCCGTTGCCCAAGACGTTGGGACATTATCGCGGTCTTTACCTGAACGGGGCTGAGCCGGTCATCGCTTATACTATCGCCGGGACGGAGGTGCTGGATCAGACCACAGGCAAAGGCGGAGTCTTTCTGCGAACCTTGGAAGTGGAGAAACACACGAAACCGTTCCAAGTCCTCGTAGCCCGGGTGAAAGAGTCATCCGTTGACGGCAAGGCAGCCAGTCTCGAACTGAAACAGACAGGCATCGCCGTAGCTGTGCATGGAGTGAAAGCGGTCTGGGTCATCAAGGATGGGCATCTGTATCTGGAGGTTCCAGCAGCGAACAAAGTGCAGAATTTCAGCTTGGCGGTCAGCCCGTTAGGAGGGCTGGCTTCAGTTAAACCAGTAGTGAAATCCTTAAAGCCTCTTACCAAAGGTGGCCCGGCGCTTTGGCCGGAAAGCATGACAGTAAAAGGCTCGTTGGGCATCAACAGCAGCGCTTACACGGTGGATACCATTCCCGTGCCGTTTGAGAACCCTTACGAGACGGACATGTATCTGGCGGGCATGGATTTCTTCAATGACGGACGCGCGGCGATCTGCACCTTCCATGGCGATGTGTGGGTGGTTTCGGGCATTGATGACAAACTGCAAAAGGTGACGTGGAAACGTTATGCCGCCGGCCTGTATCATGCGTTGGGGCTGAAGATCGTGGATGATGTGGTTTATGTTCTCGGTCGCGACCAGATCACACGGTTGCACGATTTGAATAAAGACGGGGAGGCGGATTTCTATGAGAATTTCAACAATGACATGTGGATCACCCCAAATTTCCACGAGTTCGCCTTCGATCTGCAGACTGATCCGGCAGGCAACTTCTATTTCGCAAAGGCAGGCCCGGTGAACAATGGTGGACGCGGTTTCATGACCATCCTGAAACATCACGGCACTTTGCTGCGCGTCTCGAAAGACGGCAGCAAAATGGATGTGGTGGCGACTGGTTTCCGTGCGCCGAACGGTATCGGCATGGGACCGAACGGAGAGATCACCACGGGAGATAACGAGGGCACGTGGACACCGCGTTGCCGCATCAATTGGGTAAAACCCGGTGGTTTCTACGGTGTGGTGGACCTCGCCCAGCGCTCGCCTTTGCCGACGGATTATGACCGGCCGGTGTGCTGGCTGCCCAAGGAGGTGGACAACTCCAGCGGCGGTCAGGTTTGGGTGACGAGCGACAAGTGGGGGCCGCTGAAGGGCGAGCTTTTGCACATGGCGTACGGCACCTGTTCCTTATACTTGGTGATGAAGGAAGAGGTGAACGGCCTGATGCAGGGTGGGGTGGTAAAACTGCCGCTGAACTTCGAGAGCGGCATCATGCGGGCGCGCTTTAATCCACAGGACGGCCAGCTTTATCTGGTCGGCATGAAGGGCTGGCAGACGAGTGCCGCGAAGAACGGCTGCTTCCAGCGCGTTCGCTACACGGGCAAGCCGGTGAACTTGCCGCGTCAGGTGCATGCGGTGAAAGGCGGCTTGAGCATCGAATTCAGCGATGCATTGGATAAAGAACTGGCAACAGATGGAGAGAACTATTCACTGGCCGAATGGAATTATATCTGGTCGGCGGCCTACGGCTCACCAGAACTTTCCGTTAAGGACAAGCCGGATGTGAAGCCGTTAGCCAAAGACGGCACAGAGTGGAGCAAGGAACAGATGGTGATCAAAGAGCACGATACGCTGACCATCAAGTCGGCAAAGCTCTCGGCAGACGGCAAGACGGTGTTCTTGGAAGTGCCGGACCTGCAGCCCGCGATGCAAGTGCATCTGCGTTACAATCTGGAGACTGCGGCCGGAAGTGTGCTGCGCCAGGAGATCTACTACACCATCCATGGATTTGGCCCGGCGAGAAATTAAGTGGACATCAGACGGTGACGAAACGAGATTACAGATACAGTAAACAGTTCAGTCTATGAGCATGAATCGCAGATATTTCTTTTCCGCACTCGCGGCCCTGATGGGTTTTGCGAGCATCAGTTGCGTTGCTCAACCGGCAGCGAAAGCGCCGCACATCGTATTTGTCACGGGCGACCACGAGTACAGCTCCGAGGGGACGATGCCTGCCTTGGCGAAGATTTTGGAGC
Source organism: uncultured Verrucomicrobiota bacterium (assembly GCA_964599715.1). GTDB lineage: Bacteria > Verrucomicrobiota > Verrucomicrobiia > Limisphaerales > JAEYXS01 > JAEYXS01. The sequence goes on from CAZRGY010000098.1 coordinate 3,342, forward strand.
GCGATTATGGTTTTAAGACCACGGTGTTGCTGGCGCATCCGGATGAGAACGCGGAAGAGAACATCCCGGGATTGGAGAAGTTGAAGGATGCGGACATGGCGGTGTTCTTCCTGCGCTGGCGCCGGCTTCCGGCGGAGCAGATGCAGCATATCGAGGCGTTCCTCAAGACGGGCAAGCCGGTCATCGGCTTCCGCACCTCCACGCATTCTTTCAATTATCCCAAAGACCACCCGCTGGCGGAGTGGAACAAGCGGTTCAGTGCCGAAGTGCTGGGTGGACCTCCGGGTTGGGGCGGGGGGCATACTCATTATGGACATGATGCGAGCACGGATGTCTATCGGGCACCAGGTGCGGATCAGAGTCCGATCCTCAAGGGCGTGGACAAGGAGTTCCATGTGCGCTCATGGCTGTATCATGTGCTGCCGGATTACCCGCCGAAGGACGCGCAGGTGCTGTTGATGGGCAAGGCGGTGAAGCCCAACAAGCCGGCCATCGACAATCCGGTGGCTTGGACATGGAAGAACAAATACGGGGCCAAGGTCTTCATGACGACCATCGGGCATCCGGAAGACTTTGAAGTGGCCGCCTTTCAGCGGCTGGTTATCAACGGTGTTCATTGGGCGGCAGGCAGACCGGTGCCAGACCAATGGAAGGGACCGTATGACATCAAGGTGGCCTATCACGGCATTCGGAAAACCAAATAGCGGGGAAGAAAGGACAGTTCGTATGATTCAAGACACCATCGCCAAAATCGAAGCGCAGATCAAAAACGCGGCTTCCCTGACTCCGGAACGGCGTGAGGAACTGACCAAGCTGTTGGCCACATTGAAGGCCGAGGTCGATGATCTGGCTCTCACGAACCAGGAAGATGCGCAAAGCATCGCGGGCTTTACCCAACTGTCCACCCATGAGGCGATCCGGTCGGCGCAGAACCCGCAACTCTTGGAGCATTCTCTGAACGGTTTGACGGCCTCCGCCGCGCAGTTCGAGAAATCCCATCCCCGGTTGTTTCAAGCCGTCCAATCCATCACCAATACGCTCTCCAATCTGGGCATTTAAGATTGAGTCAAATGCCGGATTGGGTCGTCTGTATGCTCAGGCCGAAAGGCCCGCAGACGTATCTTTTATTGTTTCACGGGACGATTTGATTCCCTATGGTGCTGCGCTATCAGTTTTAGCTGTACATGAAAAAGCCGTCGATTTTGGTCATCTTTTTGACCGTTTTTATTGATCTCATCGGGTTCGGGATAGTCCTGCCGCTGTTGCCGCTTTATGGCAAGCACATGGGGGCGAACGGGTTGATGATCGGCCTGCTCATGGCCTCCTTCTCGGCCATGCAATTCATCTTTGCCCCATGGTGGGGGCGGTTGTCCGATCGGGTTGGGCGGCGGCCGGTGCTTTTGGTGAGCCTGTTCGGATCGGCAGTGTCGTATATGATTTTTGCGTTGGCGTCGGGCATGAGCGGGAATCATGCATTATGGGTCTTGTTGTTCTCCCGGATCACGGCGGGTATCTGCGGGGCCAATATCTCAGTGGCGCAGGCTTATATCGCTGATATCACGCCGCCGGAGAAACGCTCCCAGCGGATGGGGTTGATTGGCATGGCGTTCGGGTTGGGCTTCATCTTCGGACCTTCCATCGGTTCTTTTAGCTTAAGCCAGTTCGGTGTTACGGGACCTGGCTGGGTGGCGGCTGCCTTCTGTTTCGCCAATTTCTTGCTGGCACTGGTTATCCTTCCTGAGAGCTGGAAACCGGATGGGGTGCAAGCACCACAGCGTCCACGGATGGCCCAGTGGGCCGCGCTGTTGACCAATTCCAAGGTGGGCATGCTGGTGTGGTTATTCTTTCTGGCCACGTTCGCCTTCTCCTGCTTTGAGACGACCTTGGGTCTTTTGATCGCGGAGAATTTCAATTTGGACCCTGATCAGCCCAAAGACGCGAAAGTCATCGGCTACCTCTTCACGTTCTGTGGTGTCATCGGTGCTTTGGTACAGGGTGGAGCGGTGGGGCGGTTGGTGAAGAAATTCGGTGAACCCGCACTCATCACCGTGAGCATGGTTCTGACCGCTATCGGGCTGGCGCCTTTGCCTTTCATGTTTGGCTGGCCGGGGTTGCTGGTGGTGCTGGCGGTCCTGTCCATAGGCACCCAGATGGCGCGTCCACCGATCTTCGGCATGTTGTCGCAACTTACTCCTGCCAATGAGCAGGGGGCAATCTTGGGCGTGGCGCAGAGTTTTGGCAGTCTGGCCCGGATAGTCGGACCGATATTTGCGGCGGGCCTGTTCCACTTCAGCCCCAAAATCCCGTATCTCGTCTGTGCTGGTATCGCCTTGGTGGCGGGGTTGATCGCCTGGCAGAAGTTGCACGGGACGGTTTTGCCGAGCACGGAGGATACCGTAAGCGCCAAAGTGTAAGGACAGTCGGTTGCGTGTCGGGTTTTATCGACTAGGTTCTCCGCTGTGATCCGTAACATCATCTTTGACTGGTCGGGAACGCTGGTGAATGACCTGCCCGCGGTGTTGCATGCCACCAATCATGTGTTCCGGCAGGCCGGGGTGCCGGAGATATCGTTGGAGACCTTTCGGGCTGAATTCGTACTGCCGTTCAAAGGCTTCTATGACCGGTATGTGCCCAACGTGCCGATGGCACAATTGGAGGAGTGGTTTCACACGCGGTTCAATGAGGTGCAGAGTTCCGTGGAAGAATTACCTCACGCCCGGAACTTCTTGGAGTTTTGTCGCGTGCAGAAAATAAAGACCTTTGCTTTAAGCACCATCCATCCGGAGCACTTCAAGGAACAGACGCGCAAGAACGGTTTCGATCAGTATCTGGATCATCCCTATCTCGGCATCTGGGACAAGCGCACGCGCATCAAGGAAATCATCACCGAGCATGCGTTAAACCCGAAGGAGACGCTGTTCATCGGGGACATGCAGCATGATGTGGAGACGGCGCGGCATGGGGGAGTCTGGTCCTGTGCGGTGCTGACCGGATTCAACCGCTTGGGGCAGCTCAGAGAGAGCAATCCGGACCTCATCGTAGAGCATTTGGGCGAGTTGCAGGACCTTTTGAAGCGACGAGTGCCAGTTTTTGGTGAAGCTCCCCGGGGGGATGCTCCGAAGCAGATGCCGATCGCCACAGTAGGGGCCTTGATCTTCAATGAACGGGATGAAGTGTTGTTGGTGCGCACACACAAATGGTCAGATCTGTGGGGGATGCCGGGCGGCAAGATCAAGTGGGGGGAGACGTCCGAAGATGCCTTGCGCCGGGAGTTGCTGGAAGAGACGGGCCAAGTGGTGACAGACATCCGGTTCGCAATGGTACAGGACTGCATTCACTCCGATGAATTCTACCGGGATGCCCATTTTTTGCTGCTGAACTATACTTGTCGTAGCCGTGGCGAACAGCCAGTGAAGCTCAACGAAGAGGCTGAGGAATACCGGTGGGTGACATTAGCCGAGGCCATGAAATTACCCTTGAACCGCCCAACGGTAAATTTTTTGAAAAAAGTGCAAAACTTTTGAAACGCTACAGTGTTATGACCAGCGGGGATTAATTCCCTAAACACACGTCCCTTATCGCTGAGGTTTAGCACATGGACATCATTACTATCTCGGATCTAGTCGTATTCTATCACGTCGGCGTCCCCGCTGACGAACGGGCCAAGGCTCAAAGGTTGTTGCTGACAGTGGAAATGGAAACCGATTTCACCAGTTGTGCCGCTTCCGATGATGTCGAAAAGACAGTAGATTACTATGCAGTTTCCCGCCGTTTGCTGAAGATGGGGGAAGGCCGCAGTTGGAATCTGATCGAGTCACTGGCAGTCGAGATGGCAGAATCCCTCTTGAGCGAATATCAGCTTAAAGCGGTGACGGTGGAAGTTAAAAAATTCGTGCTTCCGGAGACGCGCTATGTCTCGGTGAAGACTTCCCGGCGGGCCTGATTCCGGCTAGTCGGTTCGCGGCCAGAGTTGGCTGAGTTTTTGACGGATTTGTTCGGCGGAGGCTTTGGTGGAGGCCTTCCATTGGGCGGCCACGCCGGTGGAGGTCGCCGTGGCTGCGGAGGTGCCACCTACTACGTAGCTCCTGCCGTTGTAAGTCACGATGGAGGACCCTGGAGCCACGATATCCACGAAGTCCCCGTAATTGGCGTAGTAAGCGATTTCCCCGTTTCGATTCCCAGCGGTCACCGCGATGACCGGAGTGTAGGCAGCCGGATAAGTGGGGGTGGCAGTAGATTCATTGCCAGCGGCGCCGAGAAAAATCACCCCTTGAGCGGCACTGTTGGCGATAAGGGTTTCCAGATAGGAGGCGGTGGCGGGACTGCCAAGGCTCATGTTAATGATGTTGGCCCCGTTTTGGACAGCGAGGTAAATCCCGTTGGCGAGATCAAAGGTGGAGGAGGTCTGCTTGTTGCCGAAAACGTCAACTGGCAGGATTTTCGTGGTGCTGGTGCCACCATCCGAGGTCAACGACATGGCACGCAAAATGGTCTCCGCCATACTGGTGCCGTGCAGAAGAGCGGTGGTATCTGCATTTGGGGCTCCGGCGGCATAGATGGATTTCAAAAGGAAGTCATTCATCGTGCCGGGAAGCGGTTGAACGGCGGTGTCGATCAAGCCCACTACAACGCCATTACCACCCGTGGCCGCGACCGGATTAAGCGAGAAGGGCAGGGCAGAGGCGCTGGCGGCTACCACAGGGGAATCCGGCTTGGGCACGGTGTAATTATATTCTACCCCGGTGACTTCCGGAAAATTGGTAAGCTGGGATTTGGCGAAATCGGCCTTCTCAGAGTCTTCAAACCGCAGGCGATACAAGCCCAACTCAGGGATGGCGGCGATGACCTTGGCACCGTAGCGGGCGGCCAAGGAATTGATGTCAGCTCCTGGTTTCAGTGAAATGATCAGTTCATTGGCTATCTTGGCGGCTTCCGCAGCGGCCTCTGCCTCGCTGATGGCTTTGACGGTTTGAGTGGCGTTTTGGGCACTGGTGCGGAACACCAACAGCTTGGTCTGACTACCGGGTTCACGCACAACGGCATAATTGACTCCACGGAGCAGACGGCTTAGGGCTTCACGACTGGTCTGATTCTGAAATTTGACTGAAACAATGGTGTCCGTGCCGGGCTCCACCAAGACCTGCCATTGCGTCACCTTGACGATTTCCTTCATCAAGCGTTCCAGTTTCCAATCCTCCACTGAGGCGCTGACCTTGTTACTGGCTTCGTTCCAAGTGATCGGGGGGGCTGGTTTGGTTTCCGCTGCTGACAATGGTGCCACCGATACTCCTGCCCAGAGCAGCAAAGTGAGTAACAGATGGCGCATAGACAGTGTCATACTACTCTAAGCTAAACCCCTTTGCCACCAAAAGGTTGCGTGCTTTGAGCAAGATTCTGTTGAGTTATTTGAGAATCTATCAGGGTTGGTAATGTTTTGTAACCTGTTTAGGTTGAGTAGCTTGAGGATAAGCTGGTCGAGTATAGGGAGAGGGTGTCTTTGACTTTCAGCTTGCGATTTGTCAACAAAAAATGTTACAGGAAAAAGACATTTATGGCAGCCATCGGCCGATTTCAAAAGGGCGACGAAATCTTTTACGCAAAAGTGGTGGACGGAGAACTCTTCCGTCTCAAAGGTGACGTCTTCGGGTCTCCATCTTATGCCAAGAAGCCGATGCCTTTCAAGGGCGTCAAAACGCTCACTCCGGTTGCCCCATCCAAAATTATCGCCGTTGGCCTGAATTACGCGGATCACGCGCGTGAATCGGGTAAACCCTTGCCCAAGGAACCACTTTTTTGGCTGAAAGCTCCGACCTCACTTATCCCTGATGGAGCCAAGGTGGAAGTGCCTTTTGCGAACCATCGGACTGATTTTGAGGCCGAGTTGGCTATTGTTATCGGGCGCCGTGTCCGCAATGTAACTCCGGCTGCAGCAGCTCGTTATATCTTTGGTTACACGGCAGCGCAGGATATCAGTGACCGGACCATCCAGAATGCTGAGAGCCAGTGGGCGCGGGCCAAGTCTTTCGACACCTTTACGCCACTCGGGCCTTATGTGGAGACGAAAATCGACCCACATGATCTGACCATCCAGTTGTTCCAGAATGGTCAATTGCGGCAGAACTCGAACACCAGCCAGTTGATTTTCAACTGCTTCGATGTGGTGAGTTTCATCTCCACGAACATGACTTTGTTACCGGGTGATGTCATCCTGACTGGTACTCCCAGCGGAGTGGGGCCGATCGAGTCCGGGGATCGCTTGGAAGTGCGCATCCAAGGGCTCTCGCCGCTCGTTAACACAGTGAAGTAAGCTTACACTTTTGCCGGAGCGGACTTAGGTCTGACTCCGGCTTTTTTATTTTCCGCTCGACCCGTCCCCCAGTTATAATCACCTTTTGCCGCCATGCGTTGGACAAATGCTTTAATACCGACTTTGAAAGAGTCTCCGGCTGATGCGGAGATCACGTCTCATAAACTGCTGCTGCGTGCGGGGCTCATCCGCAAGCTGGCTGGTGGTCTCTACACCTTTATGCCACTGGGGCTGCGTGTGCTGCGCAAGGTGGAACAGATCGTACGCGAAGAGATGGATCGCGCCGGGGCGCTCGAAGTCTTGATGCCCGCGCTGCAACCGCCGGAAATATGGCAGGCCACCGGACGTTATGAGACGGCGCGTGATGTGCTTTTCAAGGTGCGTGATCGGGCGAAGAAAGAGTGGGTGCTGGGGCCGACGCATGAAGAGGTCATCACCACGCTGGCTGCAGGCGAGATCAATTCGTATCGCCAGATGCCGAAGAATTTCTACCAGATCCAGGTGAAGTTTCGTGATGAGATCCGTCCGCGCTTCGGCCTGATGCGCGCGAAGGAATTCATCATGAAGGACGCGTACAGCTTCGACGCCACGGACGAGGCGGCGCAAGTGAGCTACCAAAAGATGTACGATGCCTACACTCGTATCTTCGAACGCTGCGGCATCCAGTCTTTCCCGGTGGAAGCAGACACGGGTGTGATCGGTGGCAAGTTCTCGCACGAATTCATGGTGCCGGCCGAGACCGGTGAGAATGATGTGGTCTATTGCGAGTCGGGCAAATACGCCGCGAACATCGAGAAGGCATCCAGCCAAGGTCCCTTGGCGGCGACACCGAAGGAATCTACCGGTGCTGCAGTGGAGAAGTTCGCGACGCCGGGCGTGGTGACAATCGAAGCGCTCGCCAAAGAGCCGTATAATGTCGCTGGCCATCAGCAGATCAAGACACTGGTGTATCTGGTGCAGGGCAAGTTGGTGATCGTGCTCTTGCGCGGTGATGACCAGTTGAACGAAGCGAAGTTCGTGGGCCAGATCGGTACGAATGAATTTCGGGCTGCCTCAGCGGATGAGATCTTTGAAGCCATGGGCGCGCGTCCAGGCAGCTTGGGCGCGGTGAAGGCCGCCATGAAGTCCGAGATCCCGGTATACGCTGATGAAGTCTTGCGTGGCTCCAAGGGCA
>CAZRGY010000099.1:0-5549 GCA_964599715.1 uncultured Verrucomicrobiota bacterium
GCCTCTTCGTATGGAGCATCACAACCATCCACCACGCCCTGCAACCCAAGTATCAAGGGAAGACGGCGGAAGAATGGTTTGATGCCATACAGATACGTAAACCCGGGCAAACACGAAATCAGAATAATTACACTTTGGACGACCCGGCTGTGTCTGCTTTGCTAAAGATGGATACGGAGGCCATGCGGGTCATCATTAAAAAATACCGGCAGGAGGATTCGGCTTTCCGTCGTTGGTTGATCCAGAAAGCGGAAAGCTGGTCTAAAGGAAAAACCCTTTTGGAATCCCAAGAAGACAGAAGAATCCGCGCTTATCTTGTCGTGTTCGAGTTGAAGGAAAAGGCTGACCCTATAGTTCCTTTGCTGATCCATTCCACCGAAACCGAAGAGGGAATGGAGCGACAGCGCGCAATAGTGAATCTGGGTCGTGTGACGTCACGGCCAGAGGAGGCCCTGCCTGCACTCATATCCATGCTCGGCACATCGAACATCTTTCACCGGGCCTTTGCGTTGGAAAGCATTTCAGCCTACAGCAACCATACCGCGGTTGCCGTGAATTTGCTGCCCAAATCTATCAATGCCACAAATCGTCTCCAAAGAGTACTCTCAGCGCGATCCTTGGTCGATTTCGGGGAGACAAACCGTGCTTATGCCATACTCCTAGATGAAGTCACGGATACGAATTCCCCGGCACGTGTTGACGCCGCTTTGATGTTCAGTCTCTTCGGAACGAATGCTGCACCTGTAATCCCCGTAATCCAAGAGTTGATGGTCAAGGCGTCAGATGCCCAAACGAGTAATTCACTCCGTTCGGAAATCAAAGAGATCAACCCAGAAGGCATTTACCGGAAACCGTGAGGTGGAGCGCCGACCTCCCGGTCGGCTCGAGTGGCGAAAGGAAACAGACACGCCGAGCAGGAGCTCGGCGCTCCACTTAACTGCATTCATCATTTACCGCCTCTGCCCAGCTCGCATACTCTCCCGTTAGCAAAATCAACAGCATGAAAAGCGCAGGTTCGCATCTGAAAGATCTGGATTACTCGGTGGTGCAGCAATGCATGCACTGCGGCCTCTGCCTGCCCACGTGCCCCACGTACGATGCCACCAAGCTGGAGCGTAACAGTCCGCGCGGCCGCATCGCCCTCATGCGCGCCATCGCCGATGACCGCCTGGAGGCCACGGAAGAGTTCGCGGAGGAGATGTATTTCTGCCTCGGCTGCCTCGCGTGCATGACGGCGTGTCCGGCGGGGGTGAATTATGCGGAGCTGTTCGAGCACGCGCGGGCGGAAGCGGAGGCGAGCGGTGTCATGGATTCGCCCAAACGCAGCGCCATCCGCAGCCTCACGCTCAACTGGCTCTTCACCGAGCATGAACGCCTGAAGACGTTCGGCAGCGCCCTGCGCCTGTATCAAGACCTCGGCCTGCAAACCGCCGTGCGCAAGAGCGGCGTGCTAAATCTCCTGCCCAAACGCCTCCGCGAACTGGAAGCGATGACGCCGACGGTGCAGCCTTTCTTCTCTTCGGATTTGATCCGCCCCGTCACGCCGGCCGTGGATGAAAAGAAGTATCGCGTGGCTTTGCTCACCGGTTGCGCCCAGGACCTCATCTTCAGTGATGTGAATCGCGACACCGCCGAGGTGCTCGCGCAGAACGGGTGCGAAGTCATCACCCGCGCCGACCAGCAATGCTGCGGCTCGCTTCACGCGCATAATGGTGAACTGGAACTGGCGCAGCGCATGGCGCGCAAACAGATCGAGCTGCATCCGCCGGAGCAGTTCGATGCCATCATCACGAATGCGGCGGGCTGCGGCTCGCACCTGAAGCATTACACGAATCTCCTGAAAGATGATCCCGCCTACGCCGAGCGCGCGAAGCTCTGGGACAAGAAGGTGAAGGACATCCACGAGTGGCTCGCGCAGATCGGCATCAAAGCGCCAGACGCCCAGAATCAGCCCGCGCAGAACGTGACGTATCACGAGGCCTGCCATCTCTGCCACGGCCAGAAGATCACGGCCCAGCCGCGGCAGGTGTTGAAGGCCATCCCGAATCTGAAACTGGTGGAACTGCCAGAAAGCACCTGGTGCTGCGGCAGTGCGGGCATCTACAACATCGTGCAACCTGAGATGGCGAATGAGCTGCTCGATCGCAAACTCAAGCACATCGTCAGCACGAAAGCGGAAGTCGTGGCCACGGGTAATCCCGGCTGCCTCCTGCACATCATCAACGGTGCGAAACGCCAAGGCCTGAACGTGCGCCTCGCCCATCCCATCACCTTGCTGGCGGAGGCGTATCGCCGCGCGAAACCATAAGCTGCATCATGCCTACCAAAGCTGACATCATCGCCGCGCTGAAGAATCCCGGTATCATCGCCGTGGTGCGGGCGGAGAAACAGGAGCAAGTCCTGCCGCTCTCGGAGGCTTTGCTCGCGGGCGGCGTCATCGCCATCGAGATCACGATGACCACACCGAACGCCATTGAGGCCATTCGCGAAGCTTCGGCAAAACTGGGTGACAAAGCATTGATCGGTGTCGGCACGGTGCTGGATGTTGAGACGTGTCGGAAGGCCATCGAAGCCGGTGCACAGTTCGTGGTGACACCCATCATGCGCCCGGCCATCGCCGAAGCCGCGCATGCATTGGACAAGCCGGTGATGCTTGGCGCCTACACGCCCACGGAAGCACAGCTCGCGCATGAAGCGGGTGCGGATTTCATCAAGATTTTCCCGGCGGAAGGCTTGGGGCCGAACTACATCAAATCTCTGCGCGCCCCGTTACCACATCTGAACATCGTGCCCACGGGCGGTGTGGATCTGCACAATGTCGCCGATTTTCTGAAGGCGGGTTGCGCGGCGCTCGGTGTCGGTTCCTCACTCGTCTCGAAGAAGATTTTGCAGGAGGCGAACTGGAGCGAATTGACGCGCTTGGCCAAGGCATTCGTGGAAGCAGCCAAACGCTGACTGCCCCTCTGTCCCAGCGGGGCAGTTGAAGGTATCCGTGGGTTTTAACCCACGGTTGATGTCCGCAAGACAATTGCGTCGCGTAGTGACGCTTGAATCATTCGTCACTACGTGACGATCTACATATTTCTCTTCCTGACTGGTTGAAACCCACGGCTACCATCATTGTTCGCTACGCGAACCTGGGTGTGAATTCCTTCTAGCGCCCACTCTTCATTGCCTTAGGCCATATTTTCGGTTATTCTATCTCCATGTCAGACCTCATGCGCAAACCCCCCGTCATCCCGGATGAAGTGGCCCCGGCGCGTCATGAGCAAGTCGAGACGGAATCTCCTGACGGACGCAACTTCCGCCTGCATCCGTTGAGCGGCCTGTTGCTCATCACGGTGGATAATCTTTTCTGGGGGGCCGAGGCTTTGTCACTCGGGCTGGCTATTCCAGTCGTGGTCGTCCTCAGTTTCACCATCACGCTCATCGCCGTCACCATGGTGCAGCGTTTTCTGGGACGAGACGGCTGGGGCGTGAGCATCACCAAAGCCTTGCTCTGCGCCATCCTCGCCGGCATCCCCACCAGCATCATGGGCACGGCCTTCGGCGGGTTCATCCTGCTCGCCTCCGGCCTCTCGAACATGGGCAAAAAGGGGAAGTGAGCGGGTAGCCGCCGCGCAAGGGTGGTTTTTCTGACGCATTCAAAAATTGTCTTTCCCTACGTACTCGTATTGAATCCCGCGACTATATGAGCTTTACGCATCCGCTCACCACCACGGCGTTTGAACTGCCGGGCTATCGCATCGTGCGCAGCTTCGGTGTGGCGCGCGGCATCGTGGTCCGCTCCCGTTCGGCGCTCGGCAATATGGGTGCGAGCATCCAGGCTTTTTTCGGCGGGAACATCACGCTCTATACCAGCCTCTGCGAACAGACCCGTGATGACGCTTTCCAGCAGATGCTAGGGCAGGCGGGCCAGTTGGGTGCGAATGCCGTCATCGGTGTGCGGTATGACGCCACGGAGATTGGCGCAGGTATCACCGAGGTGCTATGCTACGGCACCGCGGTGCAGGTGGAATCTGAACAAAAACCCGCTTCCCCGCCTCCAACCCCGGGGCCAGTGATCTAACGGCCCCCAAAGACAGCAACGGATAGAGAATTATTAAGCGAAGTATGGCAGGTCATAGCAAATGGGCGAAGGTCAAGCACTTCAAAGGCGGCATCGACGCCAAACGTGCCAAGATCTTCGCCAAGCTGAGCCGTGAGATCGCCGTGGCCGCCAAGATCGGCGGGGGCGATCCTGCCTTGAACCCGCGTCTGCGCATGGCCCTGCTCAAGAGCCGCTGGGCCAGCATGCCCAAGGAAAACATCGAGCGCGCCATCCAACGCGGCACCGGCGGTAGTGAAGTCGCCACGTTCGAGGACCTTACCTACGAGATCTTCGGCCCGCACGGCGTCGCCATCATGGCGGAGATCAGCACGGACAATCGCAACCGCACGGCCGCCGAGATCCGCAGCATCGTGACGAAAGGCGGCGGCAACATCGCCACCGCCGGGGCCGTCACGCGTCTTTTCCATCGCAAGGGCCACCTCATCATCCCGCGCGAAGCCACCGATGAAGATACGGTGATGGGGATCGCCCTCGAAGCGGGCGCCGAAGATTTCAAGGCCGAGCCCGAAGGCTACGACATCATCACGGACCCGGCCGCCTTTGAAGCCGTCCACCAGGCGCTCGAGGCGAAGGGCATCAATTGCGCGAGCGCCCAAGTCTCCTCGTTGCCGCTGCTCACCGTGAAACTGGATGACCCGGAAGCCGCGGCCGCCGTCGCAAAAGTGATCGAGCAACTGGAAGATCACGATGACGTGAAGGAACTCTTCTCCAACGCGGACTTTGGCGCCCACGAGGCATAATCACGCATGGCCACGCCGAAACCATCATGGGCTGAACGCCTGCTGCACCGGCTGGCGGATGTGGTCTATCACCATCCGAAGTGGTTCGTGTGGCCGATGGTTGTGCTCTTTGCGTTGTCCGTCCTCTACACCGTGCTTGGCCTCGGTTTCAGCACCAAACGCAATGACCTGGTGGGTGGGGATAAGAAGTACCACCGGAACTTCATCGAGTACAAAAAGGAGTTCCCGCATCAGGATGATCTGGTGGTCGTCATCGAGAGCGACCGGTTGGAGAAGAACCGCCAGTTCGTGGAGCGGCTCGGGACACTGATGGAGGCGGAGACGAATTATTTCGTCGATGTCTTCTACAAGGGCGACCTCAAGCTCATGGGTCCGAAAGCGCTGCTCTTTGTGCCGGAAGAGCAATTGAGCGAATTGCACGAGACACTGCTGGAGTACAAGCCCTTCATCCAGACCTTTGCCCAGGCCACGAATCTCAATTCCATGTTCCAGCAGATCAACCGCCAGTTCCTAGCGGCGGGCCGGAACACGAATATCGATGTCAAACCCTTGATCGGCTCATTGCCCGCGCTGGAGCGCATCGTCAAACAGGCGAAAGCCTCCATGGATCGCTCCGGCATGGCGCCTTCACCGGGCGTCAACGCGCTTTTCGGTCAGGGCCCGGAAGCGGAGCAGAAGATCTACATCACCTTTGATGA
>CAZRGY010000099.1:5649-10805 GCA_964599715.1 uncultured Verrucomicrobiota bacterium
AAGGCCATGGTGAACACCGGGCTCGGCATCTTCACGGGCTGTCTCACCACGGCGGTGGCGTTCTTCGCCATGAGCATCACCGAGTTCAAGGGCATCCAGGAGATGGGCGTCATCGCGGGCGGCGGCCTGCTCGTGTGTCTCATCCCGATGATGACGATGCTCCCGGCGTTGCTCTTGCGCGGTCGGCAGAACGTCATCGACCACACCCGGCCACCGGCAGAAGCGCAGCGCGAACGCATCGAGCGGCTCTGGCTGGACCGGCCCGTGACGGTGATCGGTATCACCGTGGTGCTGTGTGTGCTCTGCGTCTGGCAAGGACGCAAGGTGATCTTCGATTACAATCTGTTGAACATGCAGTCCCACGGGCTCTCCTCCGTGGTATACGAGAAGAAGCTCATCAACTCCGCCTCCAATTCCGTGCTCTATGGGGCGATCGTGGCCGATACTTTGCCGGAGGCACTCGAGATCGAGAAGAAAGTGCGCGCCTTGCCTTCTGTGGCGGATGTGCAGTCGATGAGCAGCTATCTCGCCGAAGACCAGACGCGCAAGCTCGAGTACGTGACGAAGGTCAAGCAGGCCGTCGCCGACATCCAGTTCGCCACGCTGGATGATAAGACCGCGAACATCAACGACCTCAGCCTCACGCTCTATTCCTTGCAGGGATATCTCGGCTCCGGCATCGCCGCCGTGCGGGCGGAAGGCGAAAAGGAACTGGAGCAAAACCTGCAATCCCTCTGGACTGCCGTAGGTGAATTGCGGAACCGCATCAATGCGGGCAACAAAGAAGCGAACGCCTTCCAGCTCGCCTTCTATCAACAAGCGTTGCTGCAAGACCTGCGCGACACCTTCGCTTCCTTGAAATTACAAGATGACCGCGCACCCCTGCGGGCGGAAGACCTGCCGCCTGCCTTGCGGAACCGTTTCATCGGCACCACCGGCAAGTATCTCATCCAGGCTTACCCGCGCGAGGATGTGTGGCAGCGCGAGGCCCAGGAGAAATTCGTGGCTGATCTGCGCGAAACGCTGGACCCGCAGGACACGAACAAGCCCATCATCACCGGTACCCCGGTGCAGTTGCTGGAATACACGGATCTCTTGCGGCGGAGTTACGAAGAAGCGGCCTGGTATGCCATCATCGCCATCGCGGTGATGGTACTCATCCATTTCCGCTCGCTCGTTTGTGTGATTCTGGCTTTGCTACCGGTGGCCTTGGGCAGCATCTGGGCACTGGGCGTGATGGGCTGGCTGGGAATTCCCTTCAATCCGGCGAACATCATGACGCTGCCGCTCGTCGTCGGTATCGGGGTGACCAATGGCATCCATATCTTGAACCGGTTTGCGGAGGAGCAGAATCCGAGTATCCTCGCCAAGAGCACCGGCAAGGCGGTGATCGTCTCCGCGATGACCACGATAGCGGGTTTCGGCAGCCTTATTTTGGCGGATCACGAAGGCATCAAGAGCTTGGGCTGGGTGATGTCGTTGGGCGTGGGTGCCTGCATGATTGCATCGTTAACGTTCCTGCCAGCAATCTTGATTTTGCTCTCGAAAGCCGGGTGGCAGATACGAAAAACCCAGTGACAATAATGCACTACTGCCACTGGGTCGGGAGGAACCGAGGTAAAATGCCTCAATCGATTTGCATAACAGTTAATAAAGTGTGGATAAATTGTCAAACTCTGTTTTTGCAAAAAAGAGCCGGATACGAGTGATATAGGAAAAACGATAACGATATAGTGATTTTTAATCCGGTGATTTGAACTGGCTGAAGATTCGTTTCGGGCTTCCCTTGACGGTTTGCCCCGGCAAAGTAAAGTTTCGTCCGGCCTTGAGCCGACTCAAGTAGATGACATTGCGCTATTTAACTCTCCTGACTGTGCTGCTGGCGTCTTACCTCGCCCAACCGGTCGGAGCCCAGACCAATACCCTCTCGGCCGGGCCGTTGGCGCATGTCTTCCCCATGACGCTGCAACCCGGTGAGCGTTTTGAGACCCTTGGACCCCTCTTTTACCGTCAACATAGTGTCAGCAACACCCTGTGGGCCATCCCCCCGCTCATCGCCCGCACGACGGATAATGACCCGGATATCGACATGACGGAGATGGATATCCTGTATCCGCTCCTCAGTTATGACCGGTTCGGGGCCGAGTATCGCTTCCATATCCTGCAGGTGTTCAGCTTCTCGGGTGGTCAGACACTGGATAAACACGTGGAGAAGGACCGGTTCACGCTCTTCCCTTTCTACTTCCAGCAGCGTTCGCCCGATACGAACCATAACTACACCGCTTTTTTCCCCTTCTACGGCACGTTGAAGAACCGCCTGTTCCGGGATGAGATCCATTTCGTCGCCTTCCCCCTCTACGGCCAGAGCCGCAAGAAGGATGTGGTGACGGACAACTTCCTCTACCCCGTCTTCCATCTGCGGCGCGGGGACGGGCTGAAAGGCTGGCAGGTCTGGCCCATTTTCGGCCATGAATTCAAGGGACTGACCACCAAGACGAATGGCTGGGGGGATGTCATACAAGTGGCGGCACATGACAAATGGTTCGCCCTTTGGCCCTTCTACCATCACAACGATCTGGAGCTGGGCACGGACAATCCCCAGAAAATCCGCATCCTGCTGCCGGCTTACAGCATCCTGCGCTCACCGTTGCGCGACTCTACCACCTACCTCTGGCCGTTCTTCACCTACACGGATGACCGGGAGAAGAAGTATCATGAGTATGGCCTGCCCTGGCCGCTCATCGTCTTTGCGCGAGGTGAAGGCAAGACGATCAACCGCGTCTGGCCGCTCTTCGGCCAGGCCAAGAACGAGTTCAAGCAGAGTGATTTCTATCTCTGGCCCATCTGGAAGTATAACCGCACCCATTCCGAGCCGTTGGATCGTAAGCGCACACGCATCCTGTTCTTCCTCTACTCGGACCTGATCGAGAAAAATACCGTCACCGGTGATGCCTTGCACCGCACGGATCTCTGGCCGCTCTTCACCGCGCGCAAGGGCTTGGATGGCAAGGAACGCCTCCAAGTATTGGCCCTGTTGGAACCGTTGTTGCCGAACAACAAGAGCATTGAGCGCAGCTATTCACCGCTCTGGTCCCTCTGGCGCTCGGAGAAAGATCCGGCCACAAAAGCCGCCAGCCAGTCGTTATTATGGAATCTTTACCGGCGCGATACCTCTCCCGAACAGACAAAGTGCTCGCTCCTGTTCGGTCTTTTCCAGTATCAATCGACGGCTGAGGCCCGGCAGTACCGGTTGTTTTACATACCACTGGGCAAAAAGGCGAATGGCCCGAAACCTGCCCTGCAGGAAGACGCCAACTCGAAGCCATAGACTATGTTTCAGGACATCGGTGAAATGCTCATCCTTTTCTGGCGCACGTTGCAGTCGCTCCCGCAACTGTGGCGGCAGCGCCTGAAGACGTTTGACCAGCTCTTTGAGATCGGCAACGCGAGCCTGCTGATGGCCTGCATCCTGTCCATCTTCATCGGAGGCGTGCTGGCGCTCCAGACCGGTCCCGTGATGGTGGAGCGGGGGCTCTCCAGCCTGATCGGCGGTATCGTGGGCCTCTCAGTCTGCAAAGAACTCGCGCCCGTGATGATGGCCGTGCTCATCGCCGGGCGCATCGGTTCCGCGATGGCGGCCGAGATCGGCTCCATGCGCGTCTATCAGGAGATCGACGCGTTGAAGACGATGAACATCAACCCGATCCATTACCTCGTGTTGCCGCGCGTAGTGGCTATCAGTCTGGCGCTGCCGATGCTGGTGGTCTTCGCCATCATGGTCGGCTGGATGGGGGGCGCACTGGTCTCGGTGTACAACAATGACATCGGCATCTCTTTCGCCACATACTTTAACAACCTGCGCAGTGTGGTGGATCCCAGCGATGTGGTGAACGGGCTCATCAAGAGCTTCGTCTTCGCGGTAACCATCGGGGTGGTCTGCTGCCACCAAGGATTGTGCACTATCGGCGGACCGCGCGGCATCGGCCGCTCCGTGACCAAGGCAGTCGTGAACTCCATCGTGATGATCCTGATCCTGGATTACGTCGTCACGCGCATCCTGTTGTATTTCAATCTATGAGCCAGGCCGCCCAGAACCAGCACCCCAGCGTCAGCGTCCAGATCCAGGGACTCCGCAAGAGTTTCGGGGACGTGGAGGTGCTGCATGGCATCGACCTGAAGATCGAGCCGCGCGAGGTGTTTGTCATCATGGGCCCCAGCGGCAGCGGCAAGAGCGTGCTGCTCAAGCATCTCATCGGTCTGGAGACGCCCAATGCTGGTGATGTGCTCATCGACGGGCATTCCATCCAGTCACCCGGCATGCTGGAGCGTTACCGGCTGGCGATGGTGTTTCAGTCCGGAGCTTTGTTGAATTCCCTGACGGTGGCGGAGAATGTGGGCCTGTATCTGACCGAGCATCAATTGCTGCCGCAGGACGAGATCGACCAGATCGTGAAGCAAAAGCTCGAGGCGTTGGGCTTGAGGGGGCAGGAAGATCGCATGCCGGAGGAACTCTCCGGCGGTATGAAGAAACGCGTGGCCATCGCCCGCGCCCTCGTCATCGACCCGCAGATCATCCTCTATGATGAGCCGACGAGCGAGCTGGACCCGCTCATCGCCGTGACCATCGGCCAGGAAATCAAACGCCTGAACCAGGAGAACGATGTGACCTCCATCGTGGTCTCGCATGACCGGGACTTGGCGTTCGGTATCGCCGACCGCATCGCCCTGTTGGAAGAAGGCCAGGTACTGCAAGTGGGCACGCCGAAGGAATTGGCCGAATCGAAGAACGAGAAGGTCCAAAAATTTCTTAATGCCAGTTTTCAATTTTAACCTAAATTAAAGCCTTATGAAAAACACGCTCGAAACCAAGCTCGGCCTGTTCTTCGCCCTTGCGATGATCGCCGCCTTCATCCTCTTTGAGATGGTCGGCGCCTCCAGCCTCTTCAAGCCGACCTACGAACTGAACGGTCGTTTCACCAACATCCAGGAACTCAAAGAAGGCGATCCCGTGAAGATGGCCGGCGTGGAAGTGGGCCGCGTGGGCAAGATCGGTTTCGAGGATGACAAGGTGAAGGTGACCATGGAGATCAAGGATGGCATCCCCGTGAAGACGGACAGCAAGGCCACCATCAAGTTCGCCGGGCTCATGGGCCAGA
>CAZRGY010000100.1:0-10801 GCA_964599715.1 uncultured Verrucomicrobiota bacterium
TCTTTCTTCACACCGGCACCGGTACGGTAGAGCGAGCCGAGGCTGATCTGCGAGAAAGCTTCCCCCTGCTCAGCAGCGGTCCGGTAGAGTTCCGCCGCTTTGACCGGATCCTTGTCCACCACGATGCCGTTTTCGTAGAAGCGCGCCATGTTCGCGATGCAATTCAACTCACCGGCATCCACACCCCGCTGATACCAGTAAACGGCATCCTGATTGCTCTGGCCGACACCATGGCCACGCTCATAGCAATAACCCATCTTGAAATAGGCCTTGGTGTTCTTCAACTGGGCGGCATTGCGGTAATACTTGAACGCCTCCGGCAGATCGCGCTGACCGGCATCGCCCGTGAAATAGAGATCACCCAAACGCATGTTCGCCTCACTGTCACCAGTCGCAGCGGCTTTTTCATATAACGCGAGCATGTCTTCCGTTTTACCTTTGCCGCTGACTTCCTTGGCGCGGGCCACTTTGAAGGCCGATTCAGAGATTCCTCCTTCAGCGGCGACACGATGCCATTTGAGAGCTTGCTCCCGGTCAACCGCTCCACCCTTGCCTGCTTCAAACATGGTAGCGGCCTTGGCGGCGGCACGGGCATGCCCGCTGGTCGCAGCTTTGACGAACCATTCGCGGGACTTAGGGGCATTCGACGCTTCCAAAACCAAGCCCAAGAAGAACTGGGCATCCGGGTAACCGGATTCAGCGGCACCGGTGATAAGAGCGATGGCTTGATTGTTCTCCGCCTCGGTCGTGGCGATATCCAACAGATGCATGCCACGCTCAAAACTGTTCACCGCCGCAATCTTCTTGGGATCGATGACCACCGGACCGGGCTTGGGTTCAGCCGCTGCAGCCGTCATACAGACAGCCGTGAGCAGCACAGAAAACAATAAACGCGACATGAAAGTAAGATGACTTTTGTTCATCGCAATTGCAAGACGGCTATACCAGCAAGCTAAAGCTTGGAGAAAATGCAGCCGCAGTCCCCATGCAGAGAAGCTGCCGAAAGGCAGCCTTGACCAAAATGGGTCGCATCGCTATTCCGTCCCTGACTACCAACCAGCCAGCCAATGAAACCAAACTTTCATACCGCGCTTTGCCTCGCCTCGATTTTGCCCTGCCTCACTGCCTCAGCGGACTGGCCGCAGTGGCGCGGCCCCAATCGTGATGGTGCCGTGATCGATACTTCGCGGACACTGACGGCCTTGCCCAAAGCCACAGCCCCGATCTGGAAGCTGGATGTGGGCAAAGGACAAGCCTCCCCGGTCATCTCCGGGACCACTCTGATCTACTTGGATGAGCAGAACGCCAAAGAGACCGCCAACGCCGTAGATGTCACCACCGGCAAATTATTGTGGTCGGTCCCGTTTGCGGACTCTGTGGATTTCTCGAACACCTATGGTCCCGGACCACGCTGCACACCGATGATCGATGGGGACAAGGCCTATGTGCAGTCCTGCAACGGCGAGTTCCGCTGTCTCTCCCTCAAGGATGGCAAAACCATCTGGCAAACCAGCTTTGCCAAGGACTTCGGAGCTACCTTCTTCCTGAACACGAATACGCCCGAAGCCAAAGAGACCGCCGCGCGGCGTCATGGCAACAACGGTTCCGGGATCATCGACGGCAATCGGCTGTTCCTTCCAGTAGGCAGCCCGGAAGGCGGCTCATTGGTATGCTTCGACAAGAATACTGGTAAGGTACTGTGGAAAGCCGGTCAGGATAATGCCGCCTATTCTTCAATGGTGGTGGCGACACTGTCAGGAGTGAAACAGGTGGTCTGGTTCAGCGCGGATGCCTTGATGGGGGCAGACGTTAACTCCGGCAAAGTCCTCTGGCGCGTACCGCTCAAAAGCGGAGCCAAGCGACATATCGTCACCCCGATCATCGATGGTGACACGGTGACCGTAGCCTCCCACTCCATCGGCCTCATCAAGTTTCGCATCTCTAAGAGCGGCAATGGTTTGCAGGCAACTGAAGAATGGCGCAACCCGACCTTGAAAATCAATATCGCCACCCCAGTTTTGGTGAAAGGTCATCTCTACGGACTCGGGCCCGGGAGCCGGACGGAATTCCTCTGCATCGATTTCAAAACCGGCCAAGTGAAGTGGAATCAGCCCGGATTCGGCG
The DNA here is from genome assembly GCA_964599715.1 of uncultured Verrucomicrobiota bacterium. Classification (GTDB taxonomy): domain Bacteria; phylum Verrucomicrobiota; class Verrucomicrobiia; order Limisphaerales; family JAEYXS01; genus JAEYXS01. Next base: position 2,125 of record CAZRGY010000100.1, read on the forward strand.
ACTACGCCTCCGTTATGTGCTTCCAGGACAAGCTCTTAGTGATGAGCGATGCCGGAGAATTGCGTCTTTTACAGGCCGATCCGACCAAATATGACGAGCTTGGCCGCCTGCAAGCCTGCGGTAAGACATGGAGTTTTCCGGCCTATTCAGAGGGCAAGCTCTATGTGCGAGACGGCTCAAAACTCTTTGCCGTAGAGCTAGTTAAGTAAATTCATTCTACTCCTGAGAGCAAGCCTCAGTGCTTTTCCATGAAGAAAGTGTAAAAATTTACGGATTTTCACGAGTGAATTGAATAGCAGGCATTTTGCGACGTCGAACTAGTTTGAAACATCCTGTTTAGTGGCAGGGGTGGATGGTTTGTAACCTATTGCAGGTACTGGCCGTCGAATCTGAGGAGTTCGCGCAGAAACGATGCGAAAAAGGCCGGTAGAAAGAAGTGCCGATAGCGGGAATTGCGAGTTGCAATGCCCTTAGAAATAACGTTTTATAGTGTCTTAAGCCCTAATCAACTCAACCATAGGTATATATGAGCAACGAAAACCTTGGATCCTGGTGCAACAGCCGCGACCATATCTGGCGCCCCAATCGCCGTGAATTTCTATTTGTCGGCCTGCTTGGCACGTTCGGATTAACCCTCCCGAAAGCCGTGCGCGCTGAGGCGAAACAAGGCGTGAAGCTCACCGGCAAAGCAGGCCAGGCCAAGTCCGTCATCCAGATTTACCTCCCGGGTGGCATGGCGCATCAGGAATCGTGGGATCCGAAGGTGGGTTCCCCGATCGAATACCGCGGCCCGCTGGGCACAGTGAAGACCAAGATCGATGGCGCGTATTTCAGCCAGCATCTGGATCAAACCGCGAAGATCGCTGATAAATTGACGGTCATCCGCTCCATGACCCATGGCGAAGCCGCCCACGAGCGCGGCACGCACAACATGTTCACGGGCTATCGCCCCAGCCCTGCCCTGCAATTCCCCAGCTTTGGCTCGGTGGTTTCGCATGAGATGGGGCCGCGCGAGAATCTGCCCCCTTACGTTTGCATCCCCGGCGTGCCGAATCCTTACGCTGGCACCGGCTATCTCGGTTCAGCCTACGGTCCCTTCAGCTTGGGCAGCGATCCGGCCAGCGGCAACTTTGCTGTCCGCGATCTCACCCTGCCGAAAGGTGTGACCGATGAACGCTTTGCCCAACGCCGCACGATGCGCGAAGCAGTGGACGCCCATTTCAGCTCGCTGGAGAAGTCCGATGCCTTGGACGGCATGGATTCATTCTATCAGCGCGCCTACGCGATGATCAGTTCGGAGAAGGCCCGTGAGGCCTTTGCGATCGAGAAGGAAACCGCCAAGCTGCGTGATGAATACGGTCGCAACCAGGCTGGCCAGCGCATGTTGCTCGCGCGCCGTCTGGTGGAATCAGGCGTTCGATTCGTCTCTCTCACTTATGGTGGCTGGGATCACCACGACAACATCAAGAGCGCGATGGATCGCACGATGCCCTCCTTCGACCAAGCCTTCGCCCGCCTCATCCGCGATCTGGATGAACGCGGCATGCTCGATTCCACGCTGGTGATGGTCACCTCCGAATTCGGTCGCACGCCGATGATCAATAAGACTGCCGGTCGCGATCACTGGCCGAAAGTGTTCAGCATCGCGATGGCCGGCGGCGGCATCAAGCGCGGCATGGTCTATGGCTCTTCCGACCCGACGGGCGGCGAACCGGATGAAAACCCGGTGAATGTGCAGAGCTATGCCAAGACGGTCTATCATCAGATGGGTATCGATGCAGAGAAAGAACTGATGGCCCCCGGTGCCCGCCCCATTGAGATCGTGGATGGTGGCGAAGTTCTGCACGACCTGATAGCGTGATGATGGTTGTTCTTTACAGGGCAGGTCTGGCGGTATCGCCAGACCAGCCTTTTTCCAAGTCCCTCAACGCCCAAGCCGGCGTTGCATTCGGGATGGTTCAGTTAAAGCAAGTTAAGTTATCCGGATCATGAAGCGTTGCCTGACATTTCTGACCGCGTCTCTATTGGCCATCGGTTCCCTTTCGGCCAAAGACGCCAAACTGGTGGATGTAAAAGTCTATCCGCCAGACATCGACCTGACCACGAAGCGCGACCGCCAGTCGTTCTTGGTCCATGCCAGCTACGATAACGGCACGACGCGTGATGTGACGGCCAAGTCCAAGATCAGCCTCGCCAACAGTGCTCTGGGGAAGATCGAGAATTTCACCGTCTATCCCCTGGCCGATGGCGAAACAGAGCTCAAGGTCAGCTTTGAAGGCCATAAGCTTGCCATTCCCGTCAAAGTCACCAAGGCGCAGGAAGATCGTCCCATCAGTTTTGCACTGGATGTGATGCCGGTGTTCATGAAAGCCGGTTGTAATGCCGGCGGCTGCCATGGAGCGGCCCGCGGCAAGGATGGCTTCCGTCTTTCGCTCTTCGGCTACGACCCGGATGGTGATTATGACTATCTGACTCGCGAGATCATCGGTCGCCGGATCAATCTGGCAATTCCCGAGGACAGCCTCTTGCTCACCAAAGGTGCCGGACAGGTGCAGCACACAGGTGGCAAGCTGTTCGAACCTGAGAGCGAACTTTACCAAACCGTTCTCCGCTGGATCCAGGCCGGTGCGCCCAAGGACGAAAAGGGCATCCCCTCTCCTGAGAGCATTGAGATCTTTCCCAAGCAGGCAGTGATGGAAGGCTCGAACACGCTTCAGCGTCTGGTAGTCCGCGCAAAGTACTCTGATGGGACGGACCGTGATGTCACCTCGCTCGCCGCTTTCATGAGCAACAACGACGTGGCTGTGAAAGTGGACCCCAAAGGCCAGTTGACCTCCGCGGAACGGGGCGAAGCTTTCATCCTGGCCCGTTTTGAAACGTTCGCCGTGGGTTCACAAATCTTGGTAGTTCCCAAGGACTCGGATTTCAAGTTCCCGCAATTGGAAGCCAAGAACTACATCGATGAACTAGTTTATACCAAGTTGAAGAAAATCCGCGTGGCCCCCTCGGATCTGGTGAGCGACAATAAGTTTCTTCGCCGGGTGTATCTGGACATCATCGGGCGTTTGCCAAGCACACAGGAGTTGAAGGATTTCGAAACCGATATCAGCACGGGCAAGCGTGAACGGATCATCGATGAACTCATCTCCAAGCCCGAATTCGCCGACATGTGGGTGATGAAGTGGGGCGAGCTGCTCCGAGTCCGCAGTGAGCTGAACAATGCTGGCTACTTCTCCGAGAAGAACACGATGGCCTACTACACCTGGCTGCGTGACCAGATCATCAACAATGTGCCGGTGGACAAGATGGTCCAGTCCATCGTTTCAGCGAATGGCTCCACCTTCGACAATCCACCCTCCAACTATTACAAGCTGGAGACCGATGTGCTCAAGACCTCCGAGGATATCGCCCAAGTTTTCATGGGCATGCGCATCCAATGTGCCCAGTGCCACAACCATCCGTTCGATCGCTGGACGATGAATGATTATTACGGATTCGCTTCCTTTTTCTCCCAAGTGGGACGCAAACGCGGTGAAGACCCCCGCGATACCATCATCTACAATCGTGGAGGTGGTGAAATCAATCATCCCGTCACCAAACGCCCCGTTCCCCCCACCTTCCTCGGCGGCGGTCCGGCTGATGTGAAAGGCAAGGACCGTCGCAAAGTACTCGCCGAATGGCTCGCTTCGGAAAAGAACCCGTATTTTGCCCGCAACCTGGTGAACATCGTCTGGGCTCACTTCTTTGGCCGCGGCATCATCGACCCGGTGGACGACGTCCGTATCAGCAATCCGCCATCGAATCCGGAACTGCTGGAGGAACTCGCCAACCGTTTCACCGCTTCGAATTATGACTTCAAGTCGCTGGTCCGGGACATCGCAAATTCCCGCACCTATCAACTAGCCACCCAAGCCAACGAAAGCAATGCCTCCGATACGGTGAACTTTGCCAAGGGCAGCATCCGCCGGATGCGGGCAGAAGTTCTGCTGGATGCGATTGACCAGGTCACCGAATCGCAAGAGCGTTTCAGCAAGACACCGAGAGGCATGAGCGCCGTCCAGATCGCTGACGGCAATGTGACGAGTTACTTCCTCACCACCTTCGGACGGGCCACCCGCGAGACGGTCTGCTCCTGTGAAGTGAAGATGGAACCGAACCTATCTCAGGCTTTGCACCTGCTGAACGGCGACACCGTGAACGGCAAGGTCCAGAACGGTGGCGTAGTGAAGAAGCAGCTCGCCGCCGGCAAGCAACCGGAGGAGATCGTGGAAGATCTCTATCTGCGCACACTTTCGCGCAAGCCGACGGCGGTAGAGATGGAAAAACTGGAACCCTTCCTGGTGCAGAAAGAAAAACGGGAAGATGCTTTGAACGACCTTTTCTGGTCCTTGCTGAACTCCAAGGAGTTCATGTTCAACCACTGATTTCTGAGGCGCAATAATTATGATGGTGAAGCATTGGAAACGGGTATTACTGGGAGGCATCAGCGCCATGGTCATCCATGGCGGGCTGGTGATGGATGCCAACGCACAGGAAAAGGTCAACTATCAGGACCACATCGTCCCCATCTTCCGCAATAATTGTTTCAAGTGCCACAGTCAGGATTCGGCCAAGAGCGACCTGGATCTCAGCACCTTCGGTGCGGCCATGCGTGGCGGCAGTTCGGGCCCCGGGCTATTGAGCGGTGACCCGGAAGGCAGCCGTCTCTTTAAGCTGATGGCTCATTCCGATGAGCCTAAGATGCCGCCCAACAGCAAGGTCTCAGACAAGGAATTGGAACTCGTCAAGAAGTGGATTGCTGGTGGGTTGCTCGAAAACTCTGGCAGCAAAGCCATCGCTTCCTCCGCCCCCAAGGTGGACATGACGGTGGATCTCTCCAAACTCGGCAAACCTGAAGGTCCCCCCGCCCTGCCTCAAGATTGGTTGCTACAGCCGGTCGTCCGCACCGAGAGCACTACGGCAGTTTTGGGTATGGCCTCCAGTCCTTGGGCTCCGGTGGTGGCGATCACGGGTCAGCGTCAGGTGCTCGTCTACAACACGGACACTTTGGAGCTCTCCGGTATCGTAAAGTTCCCGGAAGGTCATCCCGCAGAAGTCCGCTTCAGCCGGAACGGTAAAATGTTGCTCGCCGCCGGTGGCGAGGGCGCCAAGATCGGTCTGGCCACTGTGTGGGATGTGGTGACGGGAGAGAAAGTTATCACTGTGGGAGAAGAGTTTGATACCGTGCTCGCTTCTGACTTGAGCGCGGACCAGAAATGGATCGCCCTCGGCGGCCCCAGCAAGCTCGTTAAGATTTATTCCACCGCCGATGGCCAGCAAAAGTTCAGCCTGAAGAAGCATACCGACTGGGTGACGGCTGCTGAGTTCAGCCCCAACGGTAAATATCTGGCCACCGGTGACCGGGTTGGTGGCATCCTGATTTGGGAGCCATCCACTGGCATGCAGCTTTATTCGCTGCGCGGCCATCGTGGCTCCATCACACAGCTGAGCTGGCGTGCTGATTCGGGTCTCTTGCTCTCCACCAGTGAAGACGGCACGGCAAAGACTTGGAAGGTCGAGGAAGAACAACAGGTTCGCAGCTGGAACGCCCACAGTGGTGGAGCGTTGTCCGGTAGTTTCGACCGAACCGGCAATGTCATCACTGCTGGCCGCGACAAACAGGTCTCATACTGGGATGGCAACGGCAGCAAAAAACGCTCTTTCGCCGTCACCAACGACATCCCTGTCCGCGCTACACTTTCCCATGACAGCAAACGGGCCATCGCGAGCGACTGGACCGGCAACATCTATGTCTGGAACACTGCAGATGGCAAGTTGATCGGCGAACTGAGCGTCAACCCGCCTACCTTGGAGCAACGGGCCGAGGAAGTTAAAAACGAGATAGACATCAGCTTGGTGGCGATCGAGAAACTTACCGCCAATCTGGCTGCGGCCAAAGAAGAGTATGCCCTTATCGAAGGCCAGCAGGGCGACAAGGTGAAACTCGATGCCGCCAAAAAGAAAATCAGCGATACAGAAGCCGCAATCCAGGTAGCCAATGCGGAGATCGATGCCAAGAAAGTCAAACTGGCCGAGATCAAGGCAGCCCAGTACAATGTAAAAGTTTACGAAGCCAAGGATGCTTACGCCGCGAAGGAACTGGAACATCAGAAACTGCTCGGCTCAATCGAAGACGCCAAGGCGATCGTCTCCACTGCTGACCAGGATATCTCCCGGGCCAAGAAGCAGGGCGAGAATATCAAGGATCGCTGGGACGGCCTGAAGAATGTCGCCAAGTTCGACAAGCGTTTTGCCGAAGATGCCGAAGATGCGTTGAAAGACGCTCAAAAAGCCGCCAGCAAGCTGGCTGCAAAACTCGAGAAAGCCGAAGCCTCCATCCCCAAGACCAGGCCTTCCGCTCTGGAATCTCTGCACAAGGAAATCGATTCCCTGCGTCAGGAACTTGAACCGTTGCAGAAAAAAGTCGCTGCAAGTGAGGCTGCTGTAACGAAGTTCAACGAAGAGATCGAAGCGACGAAGGCCAAGCTCGTGACGATCGAAAAAGAATCCGTCGAATCGGAAAAGAAGATCAAGAACCTTATTGCGCAATCCAAGAAGGCACAAACGGAAGTCGCCTCGGCGGAAAGCCGGGTTGAGAAATCGAAGCTGAATCTTGAAGCTGAAAAGCAGAAAGTGGACGCCATGGTGGCGGAATATCAGAAGATGAAACCTCAAGCTTCTACCGCCCAAGCGAAGCTCTAAAATCTCCAGCTCATGAATTACTAACGGCAGCCATTGGCTGCCGTTTTCTTTTTCAGACGTAATTATTTACCAGCTGTGCTTTAACGCCTCGCTCAAAGTTTCCAACACCAACCCCGGCACGCATCCCAAAATCACTGTCAGCACGGCCAGCAAGCATAAAACCGCCAAGGTAGTGACACCCGGTTTGAGGTTCACCGCCGTCTCATTCTCTTTCACCACCCATGCCTGCTTCAACACTTGCAGGTAATAGTAGAGCGAGATCGCGCTCGTCGCGATGGCCAGCGCCACCAGCCATAGCAAACCAAGCCCTGGTGATTTCACTGCCGCCGCAGAATAGAATACATGGAATTTGCCGACGAATCCGGCCAAGGGCGGTATCCCCGCCAGTGAAAGCACAAACACCATGAGACACACGGCCAGTAACGGAGACTGCTTCGCCATGCCCGTCAGATCGGATAATGAATCCCCTCCCCGTTTCCGCTCCACGAATACCGCGACTCCAAATGCACCAATGGTCGCCAAGCCATAGGTAAAGGCATAGTAGACCACTGCCTGCAACCCTGTCTCCTTCACCGCCAGCACACCCAGCAACATATACCCGGCATGTGCCACCGCAGAAAATGCCAGCAACCGTCGCAAGCTGCTCTGTGCCAATGCGGCCAGATTTCCCAGCACCATCGAGAATGCCGCGACACCCGCCAATAACGGCATCCAGCCCACCGTATAATTGCGCCATGCCGCATCGCCCTCCGCGCCACTGAAACCAGCGAACATCAAGCGCGCCAGCACCACAAAGCTCGCCAGCTTGGAACCAGAAGCGATCAGTGCAGCTGCCGGTCCCGGAGCTCCTTTATAGACTGCCGGTGCCCAGAGATGGAATGGCACCGCTGCCACCTTAAAGCCCAACCCCGCCATTACCATGACCATCGCCACGAGCAGCACGGGATCGCCCGTCTTGTCCGCCAGTCCTTTGCCGATATCCGCGATCAAGGTGCTGCCCGTCAATCCATATAGCAGGCTGAAACCGAATAGCATGAACGCCGCCGCCATCCCACCGAAGAGGAAGTACTGCAACGCGGCATGCGTGCCTTCACGACTGCGTTTATCGAACGCCACCAGCGAATACAGCGAAAGACTGGTCAGTTCCAACGCCACAAACAGCAGCAGCAAATCTCCCGCACTCACCAGCAACATCATCCCCACGGTGGACAACAGGATGAGCGCGACACATTCGCCCACATGCTCGGTGAATTCGCCATCGACAAACAAGATCACCGTCAAAGCCGTCAGCAACAGCAAGCCCGTCTTCACCCATTGGGTCAATTCACTGACGATAAATGATCCACCCAGATAAGTCGCTGGCTCGGTGCTGCTCGTCATCCAGAAAATCGCCGCCAGACAGGCGAACCCGGTAAACCCAGCAGCAAAGCCGAAACGCACCCGCTTGGATTGCTCGCGCAGCACCATGAGATCTGCACCTAACACCGCCAATGACGCTGCCACGAGCAGCAGCTCCGGGATAAGTGCGAGCACCAGTTGGCCGTAATTCACGGAAATCATTCCAGCCCTCCTTTCCGCAGCGCTTCAAAGAGCGGCGACTCCAATGCCGGCTGGATGAAATCCAAAAGTAATTTGGGATAAAGCCCCACAATCAAAGTGGTTGCCAGCAGCATCACCGCCCCTACCCGTTCAGGCAACGTGATGGGTTCGAACGGTTCATGCGGCTGGATATCCTTGGACGCCGTATCCGAGAAAAATGCCGTTTGCAAGGCTCTTAGGGTGAACGCAACCCCGATGACGATACCGATACCCGCCACCACCGCCTTCGTCGGATCCAAAGCCCAAGCGCCGATAAGCACTGAGAACTCAGCTATGAACCCACTGAAACCCGGCAAGCCCATCGATGCCAGACTCGCCAGCACAAACGTCACCGCCG
>CAZRGY010000101.1:0-10795 GCA_964599715.1 uncultured Verrucomicrobiota bacterium
CGGGCATAAACCACTGCTCCCGGATGTTGTTTCGCGGCGGCCAGTTGTTTCTCCACGCATCCGGGCTCCAGCGCATCATCAGAATCTAGAAAGATCACCCACGCACCATGACATTCCAGCCAGCCGCGTTGACGGGCAGCAGCGGCACCTTGATTGGTTTGTTGGACGACCTTGAGTCGTGGGTCATTGATGGCTTGCAGGCTGGCCACGGTGTCATCGGTGGAGCCGTCATCAACCACGATGATCTCACCGATGCAAGGACCCTGGGCGAAGACGGAGGCGAGCGCTTCGTGGATATAGTGCGCGCGATTGTAAGCGGGGATGACCACGCTGACATAATCACCGCGCGCTGTGGTTGACTTCACGCTCATGCCAAGATGGGTGCGAGCATAGGGGCCATCTCCCGCGGGAACAAGTTCGCCCTAGTGCTGCACCTTCAGCCAAAATTTATGCCGGAACGAACTGATGTAATGCCGTAACGCGACTTGCGGACCGGCATGCAAGTCACGCCAAAGCCATTGATCGTCGTTCGCCAGAACGTATTTTTCCGCCGGCAAAGCACGGACACCCGCCGCCCGCAAACCCAGATGAACAATCGTTTGCTCGGTGAAATGCATGACGTCACCTGACATGGCCTGAAAGCGGGCCAACGGTTCGGACCAATCCACCGGACGATTCAGGAAAAACCAACCGGCGTTCACCGGGTTCAGCTTCTCTTCATCGGACTTCAGCAATCGAGCATCAAAGGAGGGATAGCAATCCGGCAGATAGGCCCCGGCGGAATCGCGTACGGCGAATTGCTGCCGCAAATCATCCGCGCCCGAAAAGTAAAGGATGTCTGAATCCGAATAGAGACTGGGACCATCCACCGGGAGGGAGAGCAACACCGCGAGCTTCTTGCCCAACGGATGCTGGGCGGCATAACGCATGACTTCCGCGGGCAGCTTGGGGGAGACAAATTCGGTGAACGGGATGACCTTCGGCGGAAAGATCAACCGGCTCAGCAGGTCCAAATCTTCCGGCGTGTGGGAGCCGTCCGATACGATGGTGATCTGCCGCGGCACGCCTGCATGGGCATAGAGCGAACGCAGACAAGCGACCTGCTCGGGCAAATCATTGTGACTGGAGAATCCGTAGAAGTGGACCGGCAGCTCGTGGCGCACCGGGAGTTCACGGGAGACGATTTGCGGTAACCGCGCTTGATACCAGCGACGGCGCAAACGACCGAGGCGCAGGGCCAGATGGTAAGGCACATTCATGCGCGTAGATCAGGCAAGCAACAGCCGTTTCATGCATCCCAAGCCAAAGCGGGTGCCCAAGGCGCCGGGGTTTTCCCTGACGGCGAGGATGAAACAATCCCACGCCTCGGAACGTTGGCCTTGTTGTTTCAATTCCATGGCCCGGGTGAACTTGGCGAAGGTCTTGCCGTTGCGTTCCATGAGCTCAAGACGGCTAATCTCTTCCGGGCTCATCTTGGCGAGATAATGCTCACGCAGGGCTTTGTCTTCCCCGGCGAAATGCGTCCCTTCCGCCACGGTCTTGCTATGCGGATGCAAACGGAAACCGGCCAGCGGGAAATCCAGCACTTCACAGCGCTCACCGCCATGCACGAGGCGCACCCAGTATTCGTAATCGAAACTGTAGCGAAACTTCTCTTCAAAAAGGCCGAGCCGCTGCATCACGCCTCGCCGCCAAAATGTGCTCTGCTGCGGCAGACGGTTGAAATACAGCCAGGAGGCGACATCGGTAGTGGGCGTGGGATGTTTCACGCAGGCTTCCGCTGCATTACCAAAGAGCAGGCAACTGCCGGCGAGCCAGTTCGTCTGCGGTTTCTCCATGAACCGCTTGGCCACCATGTCAAAGGCGCCGGGCAGAAAGACGTCATCACTGTTCAGGTAAGCGACGATATCGCCCGTCACCCGTTCTAGACCTTTGTTGATGGCGTGGGCCTGGCCACGGTCTTTCTCACTCACCCACCAAGCAAGCTTGCTCTCGTAACGCTTGATGATCTCCACGCTGTCATCGGTGCTGCCGCCATCCACGATGATGTACTCGATATGGGGATAACGCTGGTTCAGGACAGACAGAATCGTCTCCTCAAGGAAGTGGCCTTGATTGTACGAGGGCGTCACGATGCTGAATTTTGGGAGGTCTGCCATCAGCAGGGTCATTTGAAGATTGATTGCCGGTGAATGTCAACGCCGCCAGCGTCGTTTGAGCAAGCGAAGCCGGATACGCAAGGCGGAGAATTCTCCCCGTTCAGCAGCTTCCAAACGGAGCAAAGCGCTCTCCTCCGAGGACGGCAAGGCTGCTTCGAACAGGCGCAACGCCAAGGTTTGCTCCCAAGCGGATCGCACGGCGTTGTCGGCGTCGGGACGTTTCTTCAAGTAAGCTTCCGCCAACGAATTTTGTGCGCTGACCAAGGCACGCAGCTCTTCGCCAGTGAGAGAACTTGGTTCCTGTCGCCAAAAGCGGAACAAGCGGTCCACCTGTTCGGGGGATAGATCCAAGCCGCGTCGCTGCCAGACACGGCGGATGACTTCGAGCGTGTGTTCGATGACCGTGCGCTCCGCGAGGCTGGAACGATTGGTCTCATGCTTGCGCACGCGCAAGGAGATGGCATTGACCTGGGTGAACTCCACCGATTCCAACAGGCGCAAAGTGAAATCGTAATCCTCGGCGTAATGCACCGCCCGGTCAGGATTGAAACCACCGCTCGCGAGATACGCATCTCGCCGCATGAGCAGGGCGGAAAAGTTTAAGACCGAATGGAACTGATGGCGCCAACGGTTCAATTCTGGATCGGCGGCGAGCAACCCTTGATGTGCCACCTTGCCATCGTTGCTGAACCACTCCACAGAACCGGCGATCACACTGCTGCAGGGATTATCTCGGGCGGCAGCCAGGTCGCGGGAAAAACGCTCCGGCGTGATCAGATCATCGGCATCGAGAAACATGAGCCACTCGCCTTGGGCTTGTTCGGCGCCGTAGTGACGGGCGACCGCCGGACCGGCATTTCCTTGATGCAGCAGACGCAGGCGTGAGTTCTTGGCTGCGGCCGCTTCGACCAAGGCAGGGCCGTCATCCGAGGAACCATCATCCACCACGATGACCTCCCATGGCTCAATCGATTGGGTCTGGATGCTATGCAGGGTCTCCATGATCCAGCGGCCCGCGTTGTAGAGCGGGATGACGATGGATATGACGGGAGACCCGGAGCCCATTTCCGGTCATGCTGCCTAAAGCCGGGGCAGATTAAAACACAAACCTAACAACGCTGAAGATTGAGCCAGAAGATGCGTCGCCTGCATTTGTGCACGTATGCGGGCGGTATCATCCACCGCATTTCGGGCGTGCCATTTCTGCGCCAATCCCAGTCGGCCGAAATAAATGGCGCGACGCAAGGCAAGCAGCGCGCTTCGTCGATCCTCCGGCATGCGATACAACTCCAAGATGGCTTGCGATTGGCCGATGCCACGCGCCAATTTTAACAGATAGGCAGGGTCCAACCGCGCGACCGGCATGTAATGTTCCAAAGCCAGTTCCGGGACATACCACAGTTCATGGCCTTGCCGGCTGATGCGATAGCAGATCTCTGTATCGCCACCAGAGGAGAGTGATTTGCCCTGGCGATCCACCAAAAACATGGGCTTGGCGAAAGCTTTCAGGGCTGGATCGCGCCGCACCACCATGCCCGCGCCGGCCGGGGCCCACCATCCCGGCTCATGCAGGCAAAAGGGTTTATCCCCATGCTCATAGATGGCGAGATAAGCAGCTACAGCATCCAACCATGCGGGCGGTGTGCTTTGATACACACCGAGGCACCGGCCACCGATCGCACCCGCCTGTGGATGTTCCGCCATGAATCGCGCCGTGACTGCCAGGTAGTCCGGGCGCAGAAAATTATCATCATCCACAAAGATGACGACTTCACCAACTGCTTCCTGCAAAGCACGATAACGGGCATGTGACAACCCAAGTCGCTCCTCACGCACTACACGCACGGAACTGAAACCGGGCAGAGTGACAAATTCCGGGGGAAGGGTGAGGGATGGCTGTGAAGCATTATCCACCACCAGCAATTCGGTCTGCGGCGGGATTCCGATTTGGCCGCGCAAGGCCTCAAGGCAGCGGGTAAAGATGTCCATCGCCGGATTGTGCGTACAGATGGCGACGGTAATGGTGATGGGACCAGACATCTAAGCGAGAGTGGCAGGCGGTGCTGGAGGGTTCAAGCCGTCAACGGCGCAGGCGGGCAATCAAGGTGGCCAGCAAAGTCACCGGCAACCCGCGCAGGGCATGATGTCCCAAGCCCAACACCCGCAGGATATAACCCAAAAACGAATGGTGATCCAACCATGGGCAAGGCTCCTGCACCTGCTCACGATAAGCGCGCGTAGCGACCACATAAGGCGAGAGTTCCTGCATCAACCGGCGCAACAGACCAAACCAGCCTTTGTCCGGGCAACCCGGACCGAGCAGAACCCATGGTTTACCACCGATGGCGTGCAGGATGATCGGTGGCGGTCCAAAGATACCGCGCAGACGTTCGGCCAAACTGTAACCGAGCGCGCCACCGCAGTGGATGATGTCGCGCCCGGTATGTAAGAGCCGCACGGGATAATGCGCGAACTCAGCCGCGCCCAAGAGGGCGTTGAGCACATCCTGATCGCCGCGCACATGGGGCGGGCGGTTCATCAGCGGCTGGCCGTCATAGCGATGATACTCCTCACTCGCCAGACATTCCAGCCAACGGCGCAGCAAGGGTTCATGCGCCGCCGTCACGCGGAGCACGGCAGAGTTCAAGGTGCAGGGAATGGAGCGGCCCACGGGGAAATTCCAACCGCGCGTGCGCAGCTCAGTGCCTTTCTCCGGCTGACTGGAGGCTTCCTCTGCCACCAGCACTTCATCGTCCTTCAATGAATCCAGCAGCGGCGAGAGTGATGCGGACAGAAGCGCATCGCTGTCCAGCCAGATGGCTTCATGCCAGCCGTCCTGCAATAACGGCAGGAGCGTATGCGGTTTGCAGTTCCAGCCTTGCGCCCCAGCGGGCCACTGGTCGATGAGGGTGACTTGCGGCTGCGCCTTTAGCCATTCGCGGAATTCCGGAATGGGATTGGGACGGTAGAGAAAGACATGCGCCTCCGGGCAATGTTCACGGAGGCTTAAGATGGCGAACTTGATACCGATCTCCGCTCCACCCCGGTCTTCAGCCAGACAAAAAGCACGGCGCTTGCCTGAGGCTTCAGGCATGACCGGCCTCCTGATGGATAGCGATGAGCGTCACCTTGTCCGGCACAGCGGCAGTGTTCAATGGCTGCAACTTTCCTTCGGAAGTCAGCATCTGCAGCTTGAAACCTAGTTTGGTCAAAATGGCACCCACCGCCGTCAGCGCAGATTTTTCCACGTCATCCAAAATGAGGCTCTTGATACGTCCTGCCTGAAATAACTCTTTCGCACTTTGCGACAACGCATCCAACAAGGAGACATCCGCCAAGCGCAGGTGATCCACCGAACCCCACTGCCACTCCGTAGCAAAGCGATCCAAGGTGATGGCCAGCGCTGTGTCCGGCAGCTCCAATACCGCACGGCCGATGACACCGACACGCCCGGTGAGTTGATTGAGGGCGACGTTGTTCACCAGCTGCCGGTAGCACCTCACATCCGGCGTCATCGCGAAGACCGTGCCCTCGGATTCCATCTGCTGGGCAACCAGCATCGTGACCCCGCCGATGTCCGGGCTAAGATCCACAAAACATTGCCCCGGTTTAACGGTCTGCTGCAGGTATGCAAGCAACGGAGGGTTATCAACGACTGCGTTTCGGGCACAATGATCGGCAACTTCATCCTCCCGGGTGAAGAGATAGGCGAGGCCGAACCGGTCCCGGAAAATCCACGGCTTCCGGTCCACATGGCGATGCCAGAGTTCTGTGAGTTTGCCGCGCATGATGCTAGACGGTGTCCTCCGCCAGATGCGTCACCCCGCTCAGACTGACCAGCTTGGCGAACAATCCCTTTTGAGCAACCAGCTCCTCCCAGGTCCCTTGCTCGGCCACTCTTCCGTTTTGCATCACCACGATATGATCGGCATCCCGGATGGTGGAAAGGCGATGCGCGATGACCAATACCGTACGCCCCATGCGCGCCCGCTCCAGAGCGGCCTGCACCTGTCGCTCAGCGATGTTATCCAACGCGGAAGTGGCCTCATCCAGGATCATGATGGATGGATGCCGCACCAAGGTGCGCGCGATGGCCAGACGTTGCCGCTGCCCACCGGACAGCAACATACCCCGCTCACCAACGATGGTGTCGAGCCCCTCAGGCAACTCGGCCACGACATCTTCCAGCGAGACATCCTTCACGGCATTCTCGATATCTTCCGCCGTGCACTTCTCGTAACCGTAACTGATGTTCGCCGCCAACGTATCGTGGAAGAGGAAGGCTTCCTGCTCCACCACCGAGACACGCTGGTGCCATGATACTGACGTGAAATCCCAGTAGCCTACGCCATCCACGCTGATGTTGCCCTTGGTCGGCTGGCGCAAACGCAACAGGAGGGTGGCGATGGTGGACTTGCCGGAACCGGACGGGCCGACCAGCGCAACCGTCTTGCCCGCCGGGATGCTGAAGCTCACATCTTTGATGGCCTCGGTGCCGTTCTCGTAAGTGAAGCCCAAGTTCTCGAAACGGATCTCTTGCTTGACCTCGGTGAACTCCTTGGAGCCGAACGGATGCTTGGGAAAATCCGGGGCGGTCAGCCACGTCTCCACTTCCCGCACACCTGGGGCCAGAAAGACGATGGTGCCGAGCAGGCCATACACCTGGTTCACCAGCGGCAACAGCCGGAGCAGGATGAAACCGAAGCCGGCCAAATGCGGGGCGCGCATCTTGCCGGTGCTGACAAAGAACCAATAGGCCAGCCCCACGATGAGCATGGCCCCGGTGACGGCGATGATCTCGCCCATCGGCGCCATCAAGGCATTGTAGCGGCTCACCTTCTCGTCCGTGGTGGCCTGTTTGAGGTTCACCCGGTGGAAGCGCTCGACCTCACGATCCTGCGAGTTGGTGGCCCGCACCACGCGGATCCCGCTGAAACAATCATGCAGGCAGCTCAAAACCTCCTGGTTGTTATCACTGACTTCTTTGCCGCGCTGGCCGAGCTTGCGCTGAAGAAAGCCGACAGAAAATCCGATCAGCGCGCCCAGGCATAGCGTCAGCAAGGTCAGTGGAAACGAGATGTAAAAGAGCATGGACAGATACAGCAACGCCATGCTGCCCCGCTGACCGATGAGCAGGAGATAATCGATGGCGCAATTGGCGCGACCGGTCTCGTTGAAGCAGATGTTGGTAAGCTCGCCGGAAGTGCGGTGTTCAAACAGGCTGAGCGGCG
Source organism: uncultured Verrucomicrobiota bacterium (assembly GCA_964599715.1). Lineage (GTDB taxonomy): Bacteria > Verrucomicrobiota > Verrucomicrobiia > Limisphaerales > JAEYXS01 > JAEYXS01. The sequence goes on from CAZRGY010000101.1 coordinate 7,391, forward strand.
CGTTCTGGAGCTTTTGGAAAATGGCGTCGCGCAGATTGACTGACGTGCGACGTTTCAATCGGGCAGACAGAGCCTGGCTGAGAAACAGGACGATGTTTTTCCCCACGATGGCCAACAGCACCAGCAAACAGAAGGTGCCGACGTAGAACGAGGTCGAGTAACCGGGCATCCAATCCTGCACCATCAAGATGGGGCGCATGGGAGCCACGCCTTCACCCTCCAGCAACAAAGACAGCAACGGCACCAACAAGCCGACGCCGATACTCTCCAACATTGTGGCCAGTAAGGCCGCCCCGACCACCGCCAACACGAGATGCCGTCCACCGCGCAAATGTGGCCGGAGCCGCCACAGTATGCGGATGACTTCGATCGTGCTTTTAAGCGCGGTACGCATCAGTGCCGCCTAAGATACGCGAGAAGGCCGGGGTGTCGCCAGTCCCTTATGTCGCAGGGAAAAGAGCCATCGATAGAGCGCGGCGCCACCGGGGACAGCCGCACAAAAGCGCTGCGTCGTGCGCACTACGCTACTTGGGCCGCTGGCGGGATAATAAGGACAACCCAGGAACTCACGGGCCCGGGCAGCATCGCCTTGCAATAGGCAACGAGTGACCGCGCCGGGAAGCAGTCTAGCCATGAACTGGCGTTTCCAAGGTTCCACCTCGGCATCGGTCTCCATGGCCAAAAGGTACGGAGCAAGCCGTTCGCCCCAAAGACCGGCGGTGGTGGCAGAATGCGGGTGAGTGCGATATTCCATCAGGTAATCGGGACGGAAACTGAAACCGGCTCCTTCCCGGGCGAGCCGGAGGAAGTACTCGATCTCCGGGGTGTTGAGATCATCCCGGAAACGCAGCCGTCGCACATCCGCCGTGCGTAAAAGTGCGCTGGAAACGGGGACAACATTGCGCCAGACCCAATGCTCCGTTTGGGCGAGTCGTCCGGAGGGAAGTTGATCACGCGAATAAGAAACCGTCTGCTGCCGGCTTGCTTCCTCCAGACGCTGGCCATGCTCATCGATCAGGTAGTGGTTGCTGAAGATGACGGAAACATCCGGCTGGATGAGTTCAGCCAGTTTGGTGGCGAAATCCGGAAGCAATCGATCATCATCGCCGATCAGCACCAGCCATTCGCCTTGGGCGGCATCCACGATGGCATTCCAATTGCCCGCGAGACCAAGGTTGCGTTCGTTCCGGCGATAGCGGACACGCGGGTCTTTTTGTACCAGCGCCTGTGCCCAGGGACCGATCTCCTTGCCCGAGCCATCATCACTGATGAGCACTTCGATAGGAGTATAGGTTTGGGCGAGCGCCGATTGGACGGTTTCTTGCAGGTATTTAAAGCGGCTGTAAGTAGGTACGCCGATGGTGATGAGCGGGGGCATCAGCGTGGTCCCTTCAGTGCGAGCAGGGTGAGGAGATGCCCCGTCACCACGGACCAGTCATAATGGTCTTTATAGAAGGCACGTCCGCGTTCACCCATGGCACGAAGCATCTTCGGCTCGGATAATAATTCGGTGGCTCGTTGCAAAAAATCCGCCGGGTCATTGGAAACCGTCAGCGAGCAGATATTGGCTTCGCGCAAGGTTGGCCCAGTGTTGGGACCGATGGTGGTGGCGACGGGCGTGCCATGGGCCAAGCCAGCCATGAAGGAGGTACGCCGCTCGGAGACGCCATCGATGAAGGGCAGCAGCAAGAGGTCGATGCTGAACAGGATCTGCGAGACGGCCAGCGCCTCGACGTAGCCGGTGCTCTGGATCCAGGGGGAATTCTGTTCACGGGCGATCTCACCTGCCTTGCCGATCAGGATGAGGGCAACCGGACGTCCCAATGATTGGGCATGCTTCTGCGCAGCTAGCACCCAGTCCAGTTGCTTGGCCGCACTGGCGGTGCCGAACCAACCGAGCACCAAGGTATCGTCATCCCAACCACGTGAACGACGCCATTCCTGACGGAGTTTCGCCTGGGACATTACGGGTGCGAGCGGGATCGTGCTGGGTGAGGCGGCGTAGGAGAACTTGTCTTTGTGCGCAGGCATCTTGGCCTGCCACTCATTGCGCCAGGCCTCGGTGGAGGCGACCACCGCATCGGCAGAGGCTACAATTTTTCGCCATTGCTGGCGATGCGCCCAGGCATAGAGAAACCGGTTCGGCATCAAGGACCAGGGAGCGGCGATCTCGTGCGCGGAAACCACCTGACATGAATGACGTTTCGTCCGCAAGCGGGCGAGGAGGCGCGGGATCACCGGGGCGACGCCGCCATGGCCATACATGTGCGGTACGTATTGCCACAATAGCGAGGTTTCCGGTGGCAAGGCATCCAGCAAAGAAAAGAGGGCGTCCTCATCCTGCCAATCGTTGATGTATTGGACACGAACCGGGGCAGGGGGTTTGCTAGTACCAGCGGAAGTGATGACCTGCACCTCTGCGTAAAAGGCGAGTTCGCAGGCCAGCAGAGCGGTATAGTCTGAGACACCGCCGGTCCGGGGCGGATAATCGGGACAGATGATGGCAACGGATGGTCTCACCTAGCGCGCAAAAAATAGCAGTCCGCCGGGCAAAGTCCAATGAGGAAGAATTACGTTTTTGTGAGCCGAAAAGTGCCCGGTCCGGCAGGCCGATGTGCCCATGGAACAGGTCAGTGCCTCGCAGGTGCAATATGTGGTGATAGCCTCACAATGCTGGTAAAGCGCGGCCAAAGATTTTTTGTCATACAGTTCGCGGGGAAAGGAAATGCTTATGAAACCCATCGTGTTCCTGACAACGAATGATTCCGCAGTGGAAACAACGGTCACGGCGGTGGCGAGGAGTGCCGATTGCCAGTTGAGTTGTGCCAAAACGACCAAAGAGGCCGTCCGGATGCTGGCCGGTGAGGATGCTGATCAGTCCACCAGCAAAAAACTGGTGGTGGTGGATCTGGACATCAGTGGCGGAAGCCGCACCCTCTTGCGAACGGCTGGCGGTATGCTGCCGGTGATCGCAGTGACCAGCAAGGACAGTCCCTGGCTGGTGACTTTGAAAAGACATCACCGCGTCGGAGCCACCTTGGTGAAGCCGGTGAGCCCGGAAGAACTGCGCTGCGCGTTCCGCAATGTGGGAAATATCTCCTGCCATACGGCAACGGAAGGCCGCTGGCCGCAATTGAAAGCTGCGATCCACCGGGTGCGGTGTGTCTTAGGAACAGCAGACCGCAGCCAGGCCTGAACACATGGCCTCGCCGGCCGGGAAAGCATAAGACCAAGCCGCCTGATTTGAAACATTGCGAGAGGGGCCGGTCTTCTGCTACTCAGCAGGGGACATGACCCATGGCGGCAATCCTTCCTGGGAGATGAAACCCGGCACGGTGCTGGGGGCGGATCGCTTTCTGCTGATCGAGCCCTTGGGGCAAGGCGGCATGGGTGTGGTCTGGCTGG
>CAZRGY010000102.1:0-10745 GCA_964599715.1 uncultured Verrucomicrobiota bacterium
ATGCAGAAAAGGGAATGGGGCTTATGGGACCGATGGGACTCATGGGAAACATTCGTCGGGCAAGATCTGAGGGAATTGAGCCGACAGGAGGCGGGGGCGCGGTAGGTGGAAAGAGCGGAGATTGTGGGGAATCAGGCATTGACACTGGTTTTCATGGTCCTTAGTTTCTCTACGTAAATACCGAGCGTAGCCCCGCGTTTTACAACGCCGGGGCTTTTTACTGTTCAGACATACAGAAAATTAGAGACGACCGATATGGCCAATACAATCTTGGTGGGTGCCCAGTGGGGCGATGAAGGCAAAGGCAAAATCATCGACGTGTTGACGGAGAACGTGGAGGTGGTGGTCCGCTCACAAGGCGGCAACAACGCCGGCCACACTGTCTATGTGGGGCCCAAGAAGTATGTGCTGCACTTGGTGCCTTCCGGCATCTTGCGCAAGAAGAAGAAATGTGTCATCGGCAACGGTGTGGTGCTGGACCCGGTCAGCCTCGTCGGTGAACTGGACGGTCTGGAGAAGCTCGGCATCAGCGTGAAGGGTAAACTCTTCATCAGCGAGACGGCGCACATCGTGCTGCCGTATCATCGCGAGTTGGACGCTTTGCGGGAGACGGGCAAGGGCAAAAAGAAGATCGGCACGACCAAGCGGGGCATCGGCCCGACGTACGGTGACAAGGCCGCCCGGGTCGGCATCCGTATGCATGAGCTGATCGATACGGAGCGTTTTGCCGCCAAGCTCAAGGTCCGCATCAAGGAGAACAACTTGATCTTGAAGGCGCACGGTGTGAAGCCATTGTCCTACAAGAAGGTGCTGGCTGATTATGTGAAGGCGGCTGCCCGCCTGAAGCCGTTCGTGACGAATACCGTGGTGATGCTCCATCAGGAGATGAGCCGTGGATCGAACATGTTGTTCGAAGGCGCGCAGGGAACTTTCCTCGACATCGATCACGGCACGTATCCGTATGTGACCTCCTCCAACACGACCTCCGGCGGTGCATGCACCGGTTCCGGTGTGGCCCCGAACCGTATCGACAGTGTGGTCGGCGTGATGAAGGCTTACACGACGCGCGTGGGTGAAGGCCCGATGCCGACGCAGAATGACGAGATCAGTGATCTCTTGCACGGCATGGGCCGTGAATTCGGTGCGACGACTGGCCGCGCCCGCCGTTGTGGCTGGTTCGATGCTGTGCTGACGCGTTATGCCGCCATCGTGAACGGTATCGATGAACTGGCGGTGACGAACGTGGACGGTCTGGACACGGTGGACGTCATCAAGGTTTGCATCGGTTACCGCTATGGCAAGCAGCGCTTCGACTACGTGCCGAGCGATGTGGAAGTGCTGTCCAAGGTGGAGCCGATCTATGCGGAATTCCCGGGTTGGAAGACCTCCACGGAGAAGGCGAAGACCTGGAAGGATTTGCCCAAGAACGCCCGGAATTATCTGAAGGCCATCGCGGAACTGACCGGGGCCAAGCTGAAGATCGTGTCTGTTGGTCCGGCCCGCGAGCAGACAATGATTTTGTGATGAACGCAACGGCCTTGCCGTTTGTCACAAATCCCAAATGAGTGCTGCTGCCCTGCATCTGAGCCCCGCCGCGAAAGCGACGTTGCCGACGCACGTGGCCATCATCATGGATGGCAACGGGCGCTGGGCCAAGGAACGCCATCTACCTCGCGTGGAAGGGCACCGTAATGGTGTCGAATCAGTCCGGGCAGTCGTGCGCGCCTGCGGGGAAGTGGGCGTGAAGTATCTCACCCTCTACGCGTTTTCCGTCGAGAACTGGAACCGCCCGAAGGACGAGGTGGATACGCTCATGAAGTATCTGGCCCGGTTCTTGAAAAATGAGATCGGGGAGTTGAACCGCAACAATGTGCGGTTGGAAGTCATCGGCCAAATCTACCGGTTGCCGGAGTTCGTGCAGGAACAGCTCAAGAAGACGCAGGCAGCCTTGGCGAAGAACAACGGGTTGACCTTGATATTGGCACTCAGTTACGGCGGTCGGACGGAGATCATCGAGGCGACGCGCAGCATCGCGGAACAGGTGAAAGCCGGGCGTATCGAAACGGTCGATATCAACGAGCAACTCGTGGCGCAGCACCTCTACACGCGCAATTGGCCCGATCCGGAACTGTTGATCCGCACCAGCGGGGAGATGCGGGTAAGCAATTTCCTGCTCTGGCAAATCTCTTATGCGGAGTTCGTGATCACGAACACTTTGTGGCCGGACTTCCGCAAACCGGAGTTCTTCGATGCGCTTGAAGAATACGCCCGGCGCCATCGGCGCTTCGGCAAGGTTTAGATTCTTTGGTCCCACAGAGACCAGTAGGGAATGTTGAAGTGATTTAGGTTTGGGGGATATTATCGAGTCAGGCTATTTTCCGTGCCGAAGGCACGAACGATAGTAGCCACGGGTGACCAAAGGGAACCCGTGGTAAGGAAAGCGAGGAATCACCGCCCCGAAGGGAGCGGACGAAAAAGGAGAGAATTTATGGGAGGCACTTATAGCAATATCCGTCTGCATGTGGTTTTCAGTACCAAGAATCGCGAAGCGTGGATTCAGCCGCAAATTCAAGAACGTCTCTATCCCTTTCTAGGCGGGATAGTTCGCGAACAATCCGGCAAGCTTATGGAGATAGGCGGCATGCCTGATCACTTGCATATGTTGATTGGCTGGCGCACGGATGAATCCATCTCAACGCTACTGAGGAATGTAAAAAGCCGTTCCTCAGCGTGAATTCACGAAACTTTTCCCGATATGCAATATTTCCGCTGGCAGGAGGGATATGGGGTGTTCTCTGTCAGTCATTCACAGGTTTCCAAGGTCGGGGATTATATACGAAATCAAGCGGCGCACCACCGGGTGAATACGTTCAAGGAGGAGTTCATCGCTTTACTGGAAGCGCATGACATCAAGTATGACTTACGCTATATCTTCGAATAATCCCGTCCGCCCCTCAGGGGCGAGGGGTTGATACAGCTACCCACGGGTTCCCTTTGGTCACCCGTGGCTACTATCGTTTGCCCCTTCGGGGCAGTTTCTAAAGGATTTGCTAGCAATCTTACAAAGCTTAGTTATCTCGATATTCATTCCATAGATTTGGTGATATTCCCCAAGGCCTTGTGGACCAGCATCTGGAGCTTTGATTTCTCGGAGACGATCTTGCCCGCCAAGATGTCTGCTTCAGTGAACTTCGCCATCAGGATCTCGCGGTCTTTGGCGCGATTGTGATCGTAGATGATGTGGATGGTGCCATCGGGGCCTTCGAAACCATCGGGATAAGAGACGCCGGTGCGTTCATCCAGCATCAGGCCGCCTTTCCAGGTCTGGCCTTCATCCTCTGAGACAAAGGCCATCAGATGGGAACGTTTGGCCGTGCGTTCTTCGATCTGTCCATGCTTCACGAGTAGCAAGCGACCAGAAGCCAATCGACGCAGGTGGAAGCGTGCAGCAGTGTGTTTGATATTTGAGGGTTGAGCTTCGGTCCACGTGCGGCCTTGGTCGGAGGAGTAACTTTCGGCGATGCCATAGGTGGTGCGGGCGAGCAGCCAGAGACGGCCATCCTTCAATTCTACGAACATGTGTTCGTCGAAATTGGTTTGGGGCACACGCACTCCACCACGCCGGGTCCAGGTTCTGCCCTCGTCATTGGAGACAAAGATATTCGCCATGCGGACATCATCGAGCTCATGAAATTCCTCTTTGAAAACGGCAGGCCCGATCTTCTTGCGATCCCACAGCGAGATGGGCATGAGCCATTCGCCGTTTTTCAGGATGATGGGTTTGTTGAGGGTCGCTCCATGCCAGATGCGACGAGGTGCGGACCAGACGGGTTTATCGGCGTCGGGATTATCACAAGTGATGGCCCAAGCGCCGGCGCGGCCATCGAAGTAACCCATGGATTGGTCGTAGAAGAGCCAGAGTTTACCGGTGGGATCGGTCCAGAAATTGCCGACCAAAGCGCGACGACGAATGCCGGTGGGGGAATCCGTCGGATCAATGACCAGACGGGTAGGGGACCAGGTCTGGCCACCGTCATCACTGGAGGCGGCGACGAACAGGCCCTTGTCACTATCACCGCCGGCGACCCACGCGGCCCAGATTCTGCCTTTGGGCGTGCGGTCCATACCGATGACCATGGCGTAATCGAGCTGGGCGGCAGAGTATTCGGGACCGGGATTCACATTCGTCGGCACTGGCTCGAGACCTAAGGGAAGGATTTCGGCAGCGATGAGTTCGGTACCCGTATTGACAGGTTTTTCCGCAGCAAACAGCGGGGCACAGGAAAGTCCAAGAACAGCCAGTAAAAGATGTGCACGCGACAAGGGAAGCATGAGGAAATTCGAGCACAGAGAAAGGGAGCAACGCAAGAAAATGACGCGATCGAGCATGGTGGTCACGCTATTATGCGGAGAAGTTCCAATAGCAGGCGATCACTTCCCGATGCAATACAGGTGCCGGTCCGAGCGGATGAGGATTTTCCCGTCTACCAGTGCAGGGCTGGCATTGAAGACGATGTTGCTGGCGGCGAGCGAGTTGGTGCCGAGCAATTCAAACTTGGGCTTGGCGGCCACGATATAAGTCACTCCTGAGCGGCCCAGATAATACAGCTTATCACCGACCAGAAGGGGTGAGGCATAGAAACGGTCGCCCCGGCCGGGGAGACGTTCTTCATAAAGAACCTCGCCGGAATCGGCTTTCACGCAATAGAACATGCCGCGGCTGTCATTGGCGAAATAGAGATGGCCATCTTTCAGTACGGGTGAGCCGACGTTGGAGCCTTTGGGGACACGCCAGATCTCATTCATGGCACCTAAATCGCCTGAACCGCCGAGCCGCAATGCGATGGCCTCGCCTTTGGGGGAGCCGATAAGGTAGGCCACGCCATCCTGCGTGATGAAGCTGGGACAGAGTTCGGCGGCGGCGATGCCTTTGGCCCGCCAGAGCTCCTGACCGTTGACGGGATTGATGCCTATTACGCGGCCATTGATGGCCAGTAACAGTTCACGACGTTGACCGGGGCCGGTGACGACGAGCGGAGTATTCCAGGCACGCGGGATGCCTTTGTAGCGCCAGACTTCTTTGCCCGTCCGTTTATGGAAGGCCACCAGTGCATCGCTTTCCGAGGCTCCGTTCACGATAAGCAGATCGCCTTCGAGGATGGGGGAAGCTCCGGATCCCCAATCGTGCGAGCCACTGCCGACTGAGCCCTGCCAGAGGAGCTTGCCCTCCAGGGTGAAGGCGAAGACCCCAGAATCGCCCAAAAAAAAGTAAACATGCTGGCCGTCGGTCACGGCGCTGCTGGAGGCGTAGCCGTGGGTGGTGATGTAGCGGCCTTGATACGGTGTCTGCGGGCCGGTGGGTTCGGCGATATGCGACCAGAGCAGCTTGCCGGTCTCCAAGTCCAGACACAGCGCGTGACGCCGCAAACTTTGAGGCTCACCCGGAGTCGTATTGCTTAGGCCATAACCGGAATAACAGGTCAGGAATACTTTACTACCGGTGACGATAGGACTGGAGGAACCGGCTCCGGGCAGTTCGACACGCCAGCGGATATTCTCGGTGGCGGACCATTTTTCCGGAGCATTCCCGGTGGTCACACCGTTGCCTTGAGGTCCGCGAAAGCGTGGCCAATCCTCAGCATGTAGCGGAACTGTCAGCAGCGAGGCCAGACAGCATGCAATCAGTGGAAATCGGTACAGCCATGAACGACGCGAAGGCAGCGCCGCCTGCAAGACTTGGGAAAACATGGATAAAAGCTGCGCCGGTGTCGTGCAGGCGTCAAGCATGGGGTGCGGGCCATGTTTTGGAGGAGAGATATCTGAAGGAAGCCTTGGCTGGACATGGGTTTGCCGGGCCAGTTAGGTTTCTGCCCGTCAATGTCTGAACCGAACACATCGGCGCCATCGCCTGCGCCTGTACCGGCACCGAGCAAAGGTAAGGTGTTCCTGCGCCGCCTCTTCAGCTCGGTGGTGCTGTGGACCGTGGTCATCCTGGCGCTATTCTCCGGGAACAAGCTGGTCTCCGACTGGTTTTTCCTCCTCATCATGACGGTGTTGGCGGTGACGGGTCTGCTGGAGTTCTACAACATGGTGGAGAAGCGTGGTTTGGTGTGCTTCAAAGGATGGGGCATCTTTGGCGGTGTCTTGCTGATGGCCAGCACGTTTTTTTATGTGTCGGGTTATCTGGGGCCCAAGGAAGCACCATCCAAGGCGGGCGATTTCGAGACAAGCATTCTGGTCATTTTCGTGCTGGGGCTCTGTGTGAAGCAGTTCACTTCCAAGACGAACACGGCGGGTATCCTCGCCATCTCCACGACATTGTTCGGACTGATGTATGTGCCCTGGCTGTTGAATTTCGTGCAGAAGATCAATTACTTCCCGCGGATCGGCGATAACGGACACTGGTATGTGTTGTATTTCATCCTGGTGACGAAGTTCAGTGACTTGGGCGCGTATGTGACGGGGTCGCTCATCGGGAAGCACAAGATGATTCCGCGTATCAGTCCGGGGAAGACTTGGGAAGGATTTGGCGGGGCGGTGGTGATCACGACAGGTGTGAGCCTTGCCTTTGTGCATTTTGCGGGGGACCGGCTGCCAGGGATGAACCTGATGCACGCCGTGATCCTTGGTGTCGTGCTTAGCATAGCTGCGGTCATCGGAGATCTGATCGAGTCTTTGTTCAAACGGGAGTCCGGGGTGAAGGATTCGGGGGCATTCTTCCCGGGGATCGGCGGCATCCTGGACCTGCTGGACAGCATCCTTTTCAACGCACCCCTCATGTATCTTTATCTGCGGCATGTTTTGACGCATTGAGATGAAGCACGCATTATCCTCGGTTATTCGCGCATGAAGAAAGTGGTATTATTGGGCAGCACGGGTTCCATCGGCACCAGCACCATCAAGGTGGCCGAGGATCTGCCGGATCAATTTCAGTTGGTAGGACTGGCGGCGGGCAACAACACGGAGCTTCTGTTGGAGCAGACCCGCAAGCACAAGCCCGCAGCGATTTCCATCACCGACCCGGCGAAAGCCAAAGAGCTTGCGGATCTTTTGGGCACGGCCTGTCAGGTTCACAGCGGGAATGAAGGATTGCTCAAGCTGGCCACCATGCCCGATGCGGACATCGTGCTCATCGCCATTGTCGGCACGGCGGGTTTGCAACCGGCCTTGGCGGCCATCCGGGCGGGCAAGGACATCGCTGTAGCGTCCAAGGAAATCCTGGTCATGGCGGGCGAGATCGTGATGAACGAGGCCCGCAAGCACGGGGTGCGTGTGTTGGCGGTGGATAGCGAGCACTCAGCCATCTTCCAATGCTTGGACGATAAACCGGCCAATTCCGTACGGGCTTTGTGGCTGACCGCTTCAGGCGGTCCGTTCCGCGATGCGACGCTCTGGCCGAAAGAGAAGTTTGCCGAGATCACGGTGGAGAAGGCCCTCAAACACCCTTCATGGGTGATGGGTCGCAAGATCACGATTGATTCCGCCACCTTGTTCAACAAAGGGCTGGAGATGATCGAGGCCCGGTGGTTATTCGACATCGAGATGCCGCGGGTGAAGGTGGTGGTGCATCCGCAGAGTGTGGTGCATTCCATGGTGGAGTTCGTGGATGGGTCCATCATCGCGCAGCTCTCCACGCCGGACATGTGTCTGCCCATCCAATATGCCCTGAGCTATCCCGCACGTATCGGGAGTGACCGGGTGCAGACGAATTTTGCCAAAATCGGCACTTTGACCTTTGAAGAGCCGGATACGGAACGCTTTGCCTCGATCGGGCTGGCCCGACGGGCAGGGGAGGTCGGGGGGACATTACCGGCGGTATTGAACGCCGCGAATGAAGTTGCGGTCGAAGCTTTTATAAATCGCCAGATCAGTTTCCCGCAGATAGCAGGAATGGTCGCAAAGGTGATGGACGCGCATGATGTTGTATCGCATCCGACTCTGGATCAAATACTTGCAGCCGATGCTTGGGCTCGGCAGGAGGCGGCACGAAGCTGACATGGTGAGGGGCAATTCCGTGGTTTTACTGGATTGCCAGTCGCCAGAGCGCCATTATAGTCAACCCTGTGGCATTCACACCACGGGCACATCCGTGGTGAATTCCCTATGAGCATAGCTGGTGTATTTAAATTTTTGTTCATCCTGTTTGAAGTCATCCTGCTCTTCAATCTGGTGATTATCGTCCATGAGTTGGGCCATTTTCTGGCCGCCAAGTGGCGCGGTCTTTATGTGGACCGCTTTGGCATCTGGTTTGGCAAGCCGCTGTGGCAAAAGAAGATTGGTGAGGTGACCTACTGCCTGGGCTGCATCCCGGCAGGCGGCTTTGTGTCCTTGCCGCAGATGGCGCCGATGGAAGCGATCGAAGGCAAGGTGGAAGGCGGCAAGGAGAACCTTCCGGAAATCTCCCCGATAGACAAAATCATCGTCGCATTTGCCGGGCCGCTTTTCAGCATGCTGCTGGCGTTTGCTTTTGCGGTGATTGTCTGGGGCATTGGTCGGCCGGTGAGTGAGAAGGAGACGACGACGACGGTGGGCTATGTCCATAAGGATTATCCGGCCGCTGAAGTCGGTTTCATGGAAGGGGACAAGATTCTGGAAATCGACGGTTATCCGGTGGACCGCTTTTCCGGCGTCAGCAAGCACAGCATCATGTGGCGGATCGTCAGCAGTGAAGGCGAAACGATCAATGTGAAGGTGCAGCGCGGTGAGATGACCACGAACTTTGTGGTCGCGCCACGCTTGCCTGAGACCAAGAGCTATGAGCGCAAAGGCTTGCGACAAATCGGCATTGAGCCGGCACACGTGCCGATGGTGGCGGCATTGATACCGAACAGTCCTGCGCTCAAGGCGGGCATGCAGGTGAACGATGAGATCACGGCGGTAAATGGCGTAAAAGTCTTCCACCCAGCCGGTGTGGCCAAGCAATTGATGCTGGCGAGCAACAACCCGGTAGAAGTCACCATCTCGCGTGCTGGAGCAGCAAAAACATTGATGGTGAAGCCGGAGATTCCCATCGGTTGGGATGAGCCCAAAGTGGGTATCGAATGGGATGCGACGGGCAAGATGTCCTTGCTGCATCCGACACCCATCGAGCAGATCCGGGGTGGCATCGATGCCATGGTGGGGACCTTCTCGGCCCTCTTTTCCTCGAAGTCCGATATCAAGCCGCAGCATCTGTCCGGCCCGGTGGGCATCATGCGCATCTACTATCTCCTGTTCGAGAGCGATCAGGGCTGGCGTCTGGCCATCTGGTTCAGCGTGGTGTTGAACATCAATCTGGCCATCATGAACATGCTGCCGGTGCCGGTGCTGGATGGTGGCCATATCACCTTGGCACTGATCAACCTTATCAGCCGCCGGAACGTGCATCCCAAGGTGTTGAACTGGGTCTATCAGGCCTGTGCCATCATGGTCATCGGCTATATTGTCTATGTCTCTTTCTACGACGTGCAGGATTTGAAGCCTGACAAGGCGGCACCACCCAAGGAGATGAAGTTTGCTCCAGCGACGGATGCGGCCAGCAATTCTCAGAAGTAGTATGCAATATTGTCCTACTCCATTTTTCTTTGAGCGGCGTCAGACACGCGAAGTCATCGTGGGTGATCCGGCGAATGGCGGCGTAATCATCGGCGGCAACCATCCCGTGGTGAAGCAGTCCATGCTGACCTGCGACACGATGAACACGGAGCTCTCCGTGCAGCAGACGCTGGAACTGGTGGCCGTGGGCTGTCAGATCGTGCGCATCACGGCACCGACCGTGAAGGACGCGGCGAACCTGCAGAACATCGTGGCCGCATTGCGTGCCAAAGGTTGCAATGTGCCCATCGTGGCAGACATCCATTTCAAGCCGGACGCGGCGATGGAAGCAGTGAAGTGGGTGGAGAAGGTGCGTGTGAATCCCGGTAACTATGCGGACTCCAAAAAGTTCGCAGTGAAGGAGTACACCGACGAGGCGTATGCCGCTGAACTGGAGCGCATCGAGGAGAAGTTCACGCCTCTGGTGCTCGAGTGCAAACGCCTGAACCGCGCGATGCGTATCGGCACGAACCACGGCTCGCTCAGCGACCGCATCATGAACCGCTATGGCGACTCGCCGCTGGGCATGGTGGAGAGCGCGTTGGAATTCGCCCGCATCTGTCGGAAGAATGATTTCCATAACTTCGTGTTCTCGATGAAGTCGAGCAACCCGAAGGTGATGATCGAGTGCTATCGTCTGTTGGTGGCACGTTTGGCCCAGGAAGGGGCGGACTGGAACTATCCCATCCATCTCGGTGTGACCGAGGCGGGTGAGGGTGAAGATGGTCGTATCAAGAGCGCCATCGGCATCGGCTCGCTGCTCTGTGATGGTTTGGGGGACACTATCCGCGTCTCTCTTACCGAAGATTCACCGCGGGAGATCGCGGTGTGCAATGACTTGGTGGCACAGATTCCTGTTCTGACGAATACGCAGCACGCCATCGCGGACAAGCAGTTCCCGTTTGACCCATTCCATTACGAACGCCGGGTGACCCCTGAGATCGAGCTGAGCGAAACCGTGAAATGCGGTGGCGAACAGACAGTGCGGGTTGTGGTCACCAAGGCCACTTGGGAGAAGGTCGCACCGAAGATTTCTCCGAAAGCGGATGTGAAACCAGAAGCGGTGTATGAGGACTTCAACGTCCTCGAACTGGATCCGACGCAGGAGATCGCCAGCGAAGCGATCAATTGCGACACGCAACTGGTAGCGGTGAAGGATGGTGTGCAATTGC
>CAZRGY010000103.1:0-10702 GCA_964599715.1 uncultured Verrucomicrobiota bacterium
CCATCCACGATGATTTGCGAGCTGGCTGCGGGTCTGGCCACGCCGGGAATCGTCTCCAGCACCGTCACGGTTATCGCCCGGGTGCTCATCGAACCGGCGGCATCACGCACCTGCACCTTGGCCTGATAATGCCCCGCCGCCACATAGGCATGTTGCCCGGCGGTCACATCGCTCCACGGCGTGCGCTCAGTGCCATCACCGAAATCAAAGCGATATTCCAGGCCATCGCCTTCGGCATCCGTGGCCGACGCATTAAAAGTCACGGTTTGGCCGGGTTCGACTGGATAAGGCGTCGCGGTGAAGCTGGTGATCTGGGGAGCGGTGTTGCCGAGGACGGAACCGCCCGTGGAAAAGGTGAACGAATAGCCTTCGATGCCATTACCGGCGGCGTCCAAAATACCACCTTCGGGAATGACCACTTCATAAGTGGTATCCGCTTGCAGCGGTTGGTCAGGCGTGAAGGTCAGGATTTGATCGAAGGCAAATGCCACGATGCCAGGGATGGCTTCCCCGCCGACCGGACGTACGATGAAATTCGTCCCCACGGTGATGGTCTGCGATTCAATCGTCTCGTGGATGAGCAGGGTGATCGGCGAACCGACGGGATAATTCGTCTGCCCGGCCCGGGGAATGTGGTAACCCACGCTGGGACCGCGCGTATCCGGGGCCGCTTGATGCGCCCAGACGGCCAGTCCTTGATTCGGCGCGGCCCCACCCGTCACCAGCAGATTGCCCAACGGCAGCAGGTATTGGCTGGTATCTACTCCCGTGCCGGCGGCATCGAAGCTCAACACCGATTGAAACGTGCGCATGTCCACCTTGTGGCTGCCGAGGAAGGCATACTCATCCTGGAACTGCACATACATCGGCTCGGCACCGGGCAGCGGCACATCCGCCAGGAAACGCAGATTCGCCGGGTCGGTGACATCCACCACCCGCATACCATGACCGCCGGTGCGGTAGGGAAACACGACATACAGTTTGCCATCGCCGCCCCATAGCTCCGGCCAGTAACCACCGGGACCGCCAGTCTTCAACACATCCAGCAACTGCGGGTTCGCCGGGTCGCTGATGTCATAGGTGGCCACCCCGGTGCGGCTCTGGTCCGAGGCGAAGATGAGCAGATTCCCGATGATGAATGGATGGCCGATGACGCCCGTGAGCCCGAGATGATCCCAACTGGAGAGTTGCTGTCCGCGCAACCACAAGGACGCATTCCCGTCCACCGGGCTGTAGCTCCAGAAGGTCTGGTCCACGAACCACGGAAAATAGACCGCGCCGCGCACGCCGATGCCATTCGGGGCGGCGATGGGACCGCGCTCGTTCACGCCGGGAGCCACCGCGCGAAAAGCCCAGTCCTGCCCCCACTGGCCATTGCCCCCCAGAATCAGTGTGTCGCCGACCTTGAGCCAGCCATGGGCATTGACCGCCTGAGGGGACGTGCCCAACAGGTCGATCTGGATGTCCTCCAAATCCGCCAGATTCCAACGGCGGGCCTGGATATCGGAGCCCGGCAAACTGTCCGGTGATTCCGGTGAGGTGTAAAGCCAGCCATTGTGATAGGCGATGATGGCCGTCCGCCCCTGCATGTGCTCCAATAAGGGGGTGAGCAAGGTGCCCGGCGTCTGCGGGACATTCGGAAAGCCTTGTCCCCAGCAGGTTTGCACCAGAAACCACCCCATCAACTGCATCACTATCAATACGACTCGAATTTTCATCTCACCCTTTACTTGCCGGTTTGTCGCCGCCGGTTTCACAAAAAGTAAATTTTCTTTTGGCCACTAATCTGCTGGGGCAAGATTTGTCTCATGGTTGAGGAGCCGAACAGCAATGCGGCCTTTGTGACTACGCGCTGGAGCGTGGTAGCGCAAGCCCGTGGCGATCAACCTTCAGCCCGGCAGGCACTTGAGGAACTTTGCCGCACCTACTGGTTTCCCCTGTATGCTTTTGCCCGCCGTTCGGGTCATGCTTCGGCCGATGCCCAGGACTTGGTGCAGGGCTTCTTCGTTCAAGTGGTGGAAAAAGACCTGTTCAGCCGGGCCGATGCCGAAAAGGGCAAACTCCGGACATTTCTGCTGACCGCCTTCAAACGTCATATCAGTCACGAAGCGCGCAAGGAAGCCACGATGAAACGCGGCGGTGGCACGGAGGCCATTTCCTTCGATGTCATCGAAGCGGAGAACTGGTATGCCGAGCAATTGATCTCTGACGAAACCCCGGAAAAGATGTATGACCGTCAGTGGGCATTAACGTTGCTGGAATTGGTGATCAACGAGCTCGCCAATGAATGGGAAAACCGGGAACGCGGCGAGATCTTTGCCACGTTGCGTCCCTACTTAACCAGCCAGCCAGAGGCAAACGATTACGCGCGAGTAGAGCAGGTGCTGAACATGGGACGGCCTGCTATCAAATCCGCCGTGCATCGTCTGCGCACACAATACCGCGACAAGCTCATCACCAAAGTGCGTGAAACGCAACTGGATGAGGGTGATTTTCAAGGCGAGATACAGACACTCCTGAGCGCCGTGGCCTGAGTCAACATGCCTGCCGAAAACAATCAGCCATCCACCCGCCGTCCGCGCCTGCAAGGCTTGGATGCAAAAGCCCTGCTGGCCGTAGGCTTGGAGACTACGGAAGGCGCTGGCCAACAGCCCAATAACAATCCAACAGAGCAAACCTCTCGCACGAAGTGGATCGTGGGTGTGCTGGTAATCGGCTTGGCTGTCATCGTCGGCATTTTAGCTCGCCCCAAGCAAACCGAGCCAACTGATTTACTGACTAGTTTGGATACTAGACGCGCTCTGCAACGAGGTGACTGGCAAAAGCACGATCAGACATTGGAATCCACTCATCCCGATCAAGTCGCCATGATGTCGCTGACCTCGGCAAGTCTGGGTGACAATTACGACATCCAGTTTGCGTTCATCCGCCTCAGTGGCGATAAATCAGTCGCACTGTTCTTCCGCACGCCTCAAGGCATGGGATCGCTGGAGTTTGACACTTGGGAACAGCCTGGCTTAAGCGGCGTGCAGATATTCGACGATGCAGACCTGCGGCAAAGCGGTTCATTTCATTTCCTCATCGAAAACGGCAAGAGCTACGAGTTCCTCC
Organism: uncultured Verrucomicrobiota bacterium; assembly: GCA_964599715.1. Taxonomy (GTDB): domain Bacteria; phylum Verrucomicrobiota; class Verrucomicrobiia; order Limisphaerales; family JAEYXS01; genus JAEYXS01. The sequence goes on from CAZRGY010000103.1 coordinate 3,112, forward strand.
TGGAAGTCCGCCCGGACGCGATCCGGGTCCTGAATCAGGGTAAGCTGTTACATAGCTACCCTTTGACAGGACGCAGGCTCAGTGTTTCCAGTCCGTGGTATTGGTCGGAGGAATGGAGCAACACGACGCTCGCCTTGGGCTCGTGGCATTCCCCTACCCGATTCTCCAAGGTCATCCTGAAACGAGATCCTTAGCCCACCTTCCGCAGCTTGGTGATGCGGCCGGTATTCACCCATTCGGCCACTAGGATGTTCCCCCTGGCATCAAAGCAGGCGTCGTGCGGATGCAAGAATTTGCCCGATACCCAGCTCTTGCCATCGGGCTCGGAACGCATCGCACGATTTTTGGCCATCACCTGCTTGCGCCATTCGGGATCTTCACCAAGATGAACGATGACGTTGTCCTTGCTGTCCAGCAACGTCACCCGCGCGCTCAGATCCGGCACCAGGAGCACGTCTTTGTAGGTGTCAACATTGGCCGGCATGTAAACACCGCCCAAGGTCTTGATATGCTTGCCGTCCAGCGTCACCCATTGCAACCGGCTGTTCGAGCGGTCGCAGATGACCAGTGATTTCTCACGGCCCGGCCGGTCATCGAGGCAGATGCCGTGCGGCAGGTTGAACTGGCCGTCCGCCTTGCCCGGCTCGCCGAATGTACCCTGGTAGTTCGCATTTTTATCGTAGCGGTGGATGCGATACGAACCATAGCCATCGGCCAGATAAAAGCTGCCGTCTGGCATGAAAGCAAAATTCGTCGGCATGAAGGCATCACGGCCCCAGCGCTTTTGTGGATTGGTGTCCTCATCTTTCAGATACACCCCCGAGGCCATCGGCGCGTGCTTCTCCCAGACGGTCTCTCCTTTGAGCGTCAACTTGGCGAAGCTTTTCACCTGCTGATACGCCGTCACATAGACGAACTGCTCCTTGCCCTCCGTGATGATCTCCAAGCCGTGCCCGCCGCCTTGGAACTGTTTACCAAACGCCCGGATGAATTTCCCCTTCTCATCGAACACAAAGATGGACGGATGATCCTTCTGATCTTCGCGGCCCTCATGGATCACGTAAATGTTCCCCTCTTTGTCCACCGCCACATTATGCGTCGTCTGCCAGCTGTATTTGTCCGGCAACTGCACACAATTATGGATCACCTCATATGTATGCTCACCACTGCCTATCGTGGGATGTTTACGATCTGATTTCTGCGCAGTCAGCACGCGCGGCAGGGCGAGAGCAGCGGTAGCAATTGCGGTGTTTTGGAGAAAACGACGACGGGATACGGAAATGATGCTTTTCATGCGCTCAACGTTTTTGCGTTCGGGGTTATTCTTCTTTTACTCGCTGGCGCGACCTTGTTCAACCCACAATCACATCCCTTTCACATCATAACTTCCCGAGCAGTTCCATGGCTTTCTCCTCAAACACCGCCTGCCATTCAGGTGCTACGATGCAGTCACAATCCTCCTGCGCATACCCGCGATTGCCCCGTTGCTGGACCGTTGGCAGGTAATAGATGTAGCCGTTGCTATAACCCGCCACAAAGGTGAACGGCCCGGGGGCACGCTTTTTGATATTGAGCCCGACCTCCACCGTCAGTTCCCCCGGAAACGTCACCAGCCGGAAATCACCAATCCGCAACGCTGACATCTCCACTTCGATCATCTGCGAACCGGCTGCGAGTTTCTCTGCCTGATGCTTTTTCAGCAATGCCAGGTTCACGTTCAACCGCGTCAGCCGTTCCATCACCCGGATATTATCTTCATATGCCGCGAGTTGTTTACGGTTGCTCTCATCCAGTTTCAGCAAGTCAGCCCGGCCGAGGGCCTTCTCATGCAGATAGCCTTGAGAATAATAAGAAGGATAATCCGGCGATACTTTATGCTGGATATAGAGAGGCAGGAATGTTTTGAAATTGATGTCGGTCGGTTTCAAGGTCTGCAACAGTTTCACCTGTTCAGTCTGGATCAGACCGATGCGCTTCTCCATATCGGCTCCACGAGGAAGCTGTACTTTGGCATTCGCCACCCTCAGTTCAGCTTCCCGTTTTGTCTCAATTTTCCTGACACCGGCCATGACACTCAGCCCCAGCAGGTTGCCCAAAGACTCTGCCTCAGGCTGACGTTGGACATCTTTATAGCGAACCGGATTGATGTCCCCTCCACAACCTTGAACGAATAGCGCCACCGCTCCGCCACCCAGTTGTTCCTCGATCAGTTTCGAGGCAAAGCCTGGAAAATCCGCCGTATTTCCCACATTCGGCGGATGCATGATGGGATGACAGGCGAAGTTATATAGCACCGCCAGAGGACGGCCATCTTCGCGATCCAAGCGCAGCAGTCCTATTTGTGGATCAATCGGTCCGACATTGGCCACTTCTTCATCACGCGGCATGGCATAGGCGCGCCGCATGTCTGTCTCGGTGCCATCCTTGAGCTTGAGCCGGCGGTTCTCGCTGATCCGTTTCTCCTCGCCCACTCCAGCTCCGATCTTGACCGGTACCAGATTCTTTACTGCCGTCGTCACTGCCTCGACGGTCAGTTGCTCCGTGTCCAAACGCACCACACCATGACAATGGCTCGCATTGATAACCACGCTGGCCGGTGGAATCCCCAACTCCTTCTGCAAGCGTGCGCGGACATTCGGCAGAAAATCATCCTTGATGCGGCCGATCCCGCCAATGGCGACAGCATCAATCGTGATCAACACCACAAAGGTATTGTCACCCTTCACTACAAGAGCTTTCGCATAGAGCGGATCATTCACCGGTCCGGCCGTGCGGTCGGTGATGTCCACTTTGGCCACCCCGGCGCGAAGCTCTGCCGCATGAACATCAACTCCCAACAAGCCAAAGATCGCCAATAACATCCCTGCCAATAAAAATCTCATACCAGCAACTCCTTCACCACATGACCATGCACATCTGTGAGCCGGAAATCCCGCCCGGAATGACGATACACCAGCTTCTCATGATCCATCCCCAGCAGGTGCAATACGGTCGCCTGCAGATCATGCACATGCACCTTGTCTTTCACCGCACCGAAACCAAAATCATCCGTGGCCCCGTGGATCACCCCGCCTTTCGCTCCACCACCCGCCAGCCACATGGTAAAGCCGTGGTTATTATGATCTCGCCCCGCAGTAGGTTTGAGCGCGGCGTCTTGGGTGAGTTCCACGGTCGGGGTGCGACCGAACTCGCCACCCCAGATCACCAGTGTCTCATCCAGCAAGCCGCGCGCTTCCAGATCTGTCAGCAAGGCCGTGATGCCTTGGCAGCAATCATTCGCCAGCTTGCGATGATCGCTCTCGATGTTGTTGTGGCTGTCCCACGGCTGCAACGTGCCGTGCCAGACTTGAACGAACCGCACACCGCGCTCCACCAATCGTCGGGCCACCAGCATCTGCTTCGCTTGCGGCGTATCCCCATACATCATACGGATGGACTCCGGTTCGCGCCCGATATCGAAGGCATCGGTCGCCGCGGTCTGCATGCGAAAAGCCATCTCAAAGGAATGGATGCGCGCCTCCAAGGCAGCCTCGTTGCGCTTGTTCTGATGCGAGCGGTTCAATCGTTCCACAAACGACAACTGCTTGCGCTGTTCCTCCGCCGAGAGATAGGGATTGCGCAAGTTCTCGATCAGTTCTTGCGGCTGCTTGCCCTCGGTCTCGATGTAAGTCCCCTGATAGGTGCCGGGCAAAAATGAGGATTGCCAGTTATCAGCGCCAGCCACCGGCATCCCTTTCGGCACCAGCACGACGAAGCCCGGCAGGTTTTGATTCTCCGTGCCCAGACCATACGTCACCCAGGCCCCGATGCTTGGCCGCGCCATGATGCTCGCGCCGCAGTTCATCAGTCGTAGCGAACTTTCGTGGATGGGCACGTCCGTATGCATCGAGCGGATAACGCACAACTTGTCCGCATGTTGTTCCGCCAATGGAGCAAAAATCTCGCTCACTTCCAGACCGCTCTGGCCATACTGCTTGAACTTGAACGGCGACCCCAAGGCTGCTCCCGTCGGTCGCTCCGTGGCGAAGTGCAACGGCAGCCTCTGTCCGTGGTATTTGTTCAGCAAAGGTTTCGGATCGAACGTATCCATCTGCGACGGACCGCCATTCGCCAAAATCTGGATGACGTATTTTGCCCGGGCCGGATAGTGCGACGGTTTGGCGGCTAATGGATGCTCCTGTGTCACCTCACCCGCCAACAATTCTTTCCCCCATAAGGAAGCCAGACCGACCAGTCCAAAACCCGCACCGCACCGGCGCAACATCTCGCGACGGGTCATCAATGTCTGCGGATATGACCAAGGTTTTTGGGTTCTGTTGTTTTTCATGGCTCAATCCACAAAGACAAACTCATTAGCGATCATCAGGCCTTGCACCAGGTTCACCCATTGATGCCTGCCCTTTTCATCGAACGCCGAATCTGCAAGATAGTCCTGCGCCAGCTTCAGTTCCTCTTTCGTCGCTGGTCGTGCATATACCACGCGGAAAACCGCCATGATACGTTCTTCAGAATTCATCGCCTGGATCATCTCGGCTCGCTTCAAGACCGCTTCCGCCTGTTGCCGCACAAAGCCGCTGTTCATCAAATACAATGCCTGTAACGGCACCGTCGTCTCGCTGCGACGCGCGATGGATGTGTCCGGATTGGCCACATCGAAGTTTCGCAGTAAGGCTGGAATGCGGAAGCGGTCGGTGTAGCCATAAACAGCGCGCCGCAGATTATTCTCATCGAGCGGTGTACTGCGTCCGCCCATCTTCACATCCAATCTACCGGCAACTTGCAGCAGCGAATCGCGTAATGGCTCGAACTCCAGACGCCGTGGGGACATCCGCCAGAGCAACCGGTTTGACGGGTCTTTGATCATGGCGCGCTCATCGGTCGCACTGCTCTGCTGCCACGTAGCGGAAGATAGAATGTAACGATGCAGCGCCTTCAGTGACCAGCCGTGCTCAACGAACCAGGTAGCGAGGTGGTCCAATAATTCGGGATGCGATGGGGCTTGTCCCATCACTCCGAAATCATCCGCTGTCGCCACCAATCCTTGTCCGAAATGCTGTTGCCAGACACGGTTCACAATCACCCGCGCCACCAGCGGATTCTCTTTGGTCGCGATCGCTTCCGCCAGTTGCAACCGTCCGTCATCCGCATAGGTGCGATCATCCACCTTGGCCAGCACTTGCAGAAAACGCCGGGGCACAGGCGCACCGACATTGCGCATCTCGCCACGGATGAGGATGTGCGGATCGACCGGCTGCGGCGTGGCTTGCACGGCCATGGGACGTTCCACTGGCGCTGTGGCTTCCAATACCGCGAGCTTCGTGCGCAACCCATCACCCCGTTCTCCATCCTTGCGATTGACCAACTCCTTCTCCGTCAGGAACCGGTGGATGTCATCGATCATCTCCTGCCGGTTCTGCGGCGGCACGGGAGATTTTGGACCGTAAATAAGGTCCACGACATACTTCGCCTCTTCAGTCTGCGCCTTCAGAGCGTCTTGCACCACTTTCCCGTAAACCGCAGCCGCCTCCATCATCGTCTCCGGCTTCTGCCCATCGAAGGCAGCAATGATCAATGGATGATACGAGGCCGACTGCTTCATCATCTCCGCGATGACTGTCTGCGCTTTAGCCGCGAAACCCTCCTTGGGCAACATCATGAACTGATGCCACAGCTTGAAGAACGGCTCACCGCTCGCCGCACTTTGTTTCAACAATGCCTGCCAGCGCATCCATGCCTGATAATACATCAGTCCGCGCGGTGTATCGAGCGGCACATAGCCTTCGGTCGTGCGGTGATTCGGCGAGATGCGCACCTGATATTGCAGATACTCGGTGACTAGATCGCGGAAGTGTTGGTTGGCCGTCGTGATACAGGCATCCACATGCGCGTCGTATTCCTTGAGGATGCCCGCCCTTTCCTTCTCATACTTTTCTAGAGCCGCGGCATCTCCCTGGCGGCTCAACTCGGGCAGGTCCAGCGGCTCCTGCATGCTGCCAAGGATGCCGAAGAGCGAGTAGTAATCCGCCGTGGGCACGGGATCGAACTTGTGGTCATGACAACGCGCACAGGAAACGGTCAGTCCAAGGAACCCACGAGTGACAACATCGATGCGATCGTCGATGACCAGATTCGGTCCGTCTTCATTCGCACGGAAGTGACGGCCAACCGTCAGGAAACCCAAGGCCCGCAAATCGGCTTTTTCCTGCTTGGGCAATAGATCCGCCGCGATCTGCTCGATGATGAACTGGTTGAAGGGTTTGTCGGCGTTCAGCGCGTCGATGACGTAATCGCGATAAGTATGGGCGAAGGGTATCCGGCGTTCGCCATCGACTGATTGCTCGATCGTGTCTGCGTAGCGGGCGACATCGAGCCAGTGACGTCCCCAGCGTTGGCCGTATTCCGGACGGGCCAGCAGACCATCCACCAAATGGGCAAACGCATCGGGTGAACGATCGGCGACAAATGCCTCCACCTCTTGATAAGTCGGCGGCAACCCGATGAGATCAAAGTAGGCGCGGCGGATGAGTGTGCGTTTCTCCGCGGGCAGACTGGGTTTCAACCGCTCTTCTTCCAACCGCGCGAGAATAAAGCGGTCCAACGCTACTTGCGGCCATCGTTTGTTCCTCACCATTGGAGCCGCCGGGTTCATCACTGGCTGATACGCCCAATGTTTCCGCCCCTGTTCGATATCGATCGCCTTCCCCTTGCCCAGCGGCTTGATCTCTGCGGCAAAAAGCCCACTCGCCGCGAGCAAGGCACCCGCGAGCAGACCGGCTATGACACACCTGCTCTCCATTGAGTTTGTTCGACGACGCAAAATCGTCATTCATTCATCGACGGAGAGTTACGACACAAAACGATGTCTAACAATCTCACTGCCCCGTCTTCTTCTTCAAATCCGCCCAGAACTCATCCACGTTATCCTTGCGGATTTGGCGGGCCGGGATGTCGATGAACTTGTTCGCGGGAATCACATCGGTCTTACCTTCCAAGATGGACTTCAGCACCTCGATGGATTTGTAGCCATACATATACGGGTTCTGCACCACCGTGCCGTGCACCGTCCCTTTTTGGATACCCGCCAGCGTTTCATCCGCTTCGTCGAACGCGATCACCTTCACCTTGCCCAACTTGCCGGCGCGGTCCAGCGCCTCAAGCATCAGCGGTGGATTGTAGGCGAAGAGTCCCACCATGCCGTCGATGTCCGGGTAACGGGAAAGCGTGTCTTCCACGTTTGCCTTGCCCTTCGCGCGGTCGAACTGGTCGGTCAACGTGCCCAAGATCGTGAAACCATTTCCCGTGAGCACCTTATCTGGAGCATCGAAGTTATCCGGATTCTCAGGACGGCCCAGCACTTCATCGATCATGCCCTGCCGACGGCGCTTCGCGTTATCCTGCTCCATGCGTCCGATGTAGATCATGATTTTGCCGCCGTTAGGTAGCGCCTCTTTCACCAACGCGCCGCAAAGGCGGCCCGCCTTGTAATTGTCCATGCCGAGATACAGCAGACGATTTGCCTGCGGTGCATCTGAGTCAGCCGTGATAAGCTTGGTGTGCTCTGCGGCCTTGTTCAGCAGTTCGGTCTGGTTGT
>CAZRGY010000104.1:0-10684 GCA_964599715.1 uncultured Verrucomicrobiota bacterium
GGGCCCCATCTGCGAGCACTGCCATGCGCTTGGGCTGGATGCTTTGGGTGGAGCTGGTGTAGATGCCAGCCTGCGGAATGCCGTCAGTATCCGCTCTGACGGTGAACATCCAGCGCGCACCACCCGTAGATGAAAACGTGGTAGCCCCCCAACTCCCCGAGGCCGTGTAACTGCCGCAAACATGCAAACCGTCAGCGGCTTTCTTGATATCGAAGACAGATTCATCGCCGGAGCCACCGATCTGGCGCAACCACACAAAAGTACCATCCGCCTCGTAGCACGCGATAAAACCATCGTTGCTCGCTACCGCGGTCAGATTGGTGTTGCCAAAAGTAGCCGTGCCAGCGAACTGCCCTCCGACATAGACTCTGCCATTGACTGGATCGGTTGACACACATTCCGCTTTTTCCGTGCTCGTACCCCCCAAGCGCAAAAGCCAGGCCGTATTACCATCAGGTAAAAGCTTGGTCAGAAAGATATCGGGCTGTCCGCCGCTATTAGAACTGATGCTGCCAGAAGAACTGGAAACAGTGCCGATGAAGGTGCCGGCAAAAAAAGCTGAGCCACCGGGTCCGGCGGCAGTGGCGGTCGTAAGATCAGTGCCTGTGCTGGCAAACAGATGATTGGCCTGATGCGCCAGAAAGGCCGCCGCACTGATGTCAGGCACCTTCGCCAGCAAGCACCCGGCCAGCAGGAACACTGACAGGCATCTCCCACTTAGTGAGAAACATTTCCCTAGCCTCAGTGAACGCTGCTTGATCATGAAGATGCTTATTGGCTGCCCGTGACCAACCTAGCCATCGCTAAAAACTCTGGCAACTGCAACCCGCCAGCCCGGAACTACTTCTGCCCGGCAAAAGAAAGCGCCTCGTCCAACCAAGTATCGTACTTGAGCACGTTGGAACGTTGCTTGTAAGCCAGTTTTTGGGCGTTGGATTGGGCCTGTTTCCAGGCCGCCTTGGAAAGCACCTCGTTGCCCGGTGCCTTGCTACGGGCAGCAGAACGGGCGGCATCCCGATAAACCGGCCGCAAGTGTTTCCGCAAAAGCTCGTCCTCAAAGCAAACGAATGCCTGCGCCCAACCCGGATCTCCCTGACGACCGGCACGGCCGAACAATTGCCGGTCCACGCGCTCGGATTCGTGCCGCTCGGTGGCGATGACGTGCAAGCCACCCCGATCCGCCATGCCTGGGCCCAAGCGGATATCAGTGCCACGACCAGCCATGTTTGTGGCGATGGTGATCTCACCCTTTTCACCGGCGCGAGAGATGATGGCCGCTTCCTCTGCATGCCGGGTGGCGTTCAGGATACGATGTTCCACCCCGGCTTCGAAAAGTTTATGCGAGAGGTGCTCGCTGTTCCGCACGCTGCGCGTACCGACGAGAATCGGACAGCCCATTTCCTTGATCCGCAAGATCTCTGCCACCACGGCGTCCCATTTCTCATCTTCCGTGGCGAAGATGCGATCGGGCATCTCCGTGCGGCGGCATGGCCGGTGGGTCGGTATGCGCACGACCGGCAGATAATAGATGCGCCAAAATTCATTGGCCGCTTCCCAGGCCGTACCGGTCATCCCGGAGAGTTTCGGGAACAGCCGGAAGAACCGCTGAAAACTCATCCGGGCCATCGTCTCCGCCGGATCAGTCATCTCCAGACCTTCTTTGGCCTCGATGGCTTGATGCAAGCCTTCGCGCCAACTGCGGTTCGGCATGGCGCGACCGGTGAATTCATCAACGATGGACACCTTTCCGTCGTTGATGATGTATTGCTTGCCCAGATGGAAAAGCTCACGAGCCACCAAGGCCTGCTTGATCAATTCCTCACGCCGCTGCTTGCCCCGCCAAAAAGGCGGCAATATCTCGGCCTCAGCCTCCACCCGCTGCTCACCTTCGGACGTGAAATCGATATCGCCGTAACGGACATCCACCTTGTAATCGATTTCAGCCTTGAGACGCGCGGCCAGACGGGCAGCCAGCTCCACCGCCTGCTTCAAGGCATCGTTGGGCCGCTGGGAGGAGATGAGCAAGGGCGTCACCGCCTCATCGATCAAGACACTGTCCGCCTCATCCACGATGGCCGTGTGCAGCCCGCGCAAAACCAGAGCTGCATCCGCTGTGCGCGAAGGGTTGATGACCTGCCGGATCATCCAACGCTCCGGATTTTGCAGGTCTTTCAGACGCAAACGATCACGGAGAAAATCTGCGAGCAACTCCTTGCTCGTCACATACACCACATCCGCCGCGTAAGCCCGCTGGCGTTCCTGCGGATTCAACTTGGCCGTGACGGGCGCCACTTTCAGTCCGCACATGCGATAGAGCGCTTCCATCCCGGCAGCATCACGCTCCACCAGATAGTCATTCACCGTGATGACATGACAGGGACGCCCCAACCAACCCGCCAACACAGCTGCCAGTCCGGCCGTAAGCGTTTTGCCCTCACCGGTCGCCATCTCCGTCAGGCAACCGTCATTCAGGGCCAGTGCTCCGGCGATCTGCTCCACATAGGGATTCAGTTTCGTGCAACGTTTGGCCGCTTCGCGCACCGAGGCCATGGCTTCGACGAGATTCTCCTCGATGCCATCTCCGCCCCGGCGAAATATCTCCTTATAGTTGAGCAAGGCCACCTTGAGCTCTTCATCCGTCAGCGCGGCATACTTCCCGGCCAAATGATCCACCTCAGCCGCCTTGGCCAGCAACTCTTTGGAGCGCTCACCCCGCCGTTTCCACGACCCCATCAAACCATGGACCAAGGCATCCATTCCTTGGTGGAACTTCCGGGCCGGTGGCGGAGATATCCGCCGGTAGATATCACTCGGCGTCTTCAAAATTGGAACCGCTTTTGTAGCAATTGACCCAGGCGCCGGAGCCAGCGTGGTAACAAAGGCTCGCTCTCCAGCTTGAACCGCACCTTGCCCGTCCGACCATGCAAGAGCGTGAAATCCCCCGGTTCATTGAACTGGCCGATCACAGCGAAGAAAGGCTCCGCCGCGACCCGACCAGAGCTTTCCTGGGTATTGATGGCGATGTCCCCACCACCCTCCCAGCCCAAGGCGGAGGTCGGCAGGTTCTTTTGCTCGCCCGGCACCACGCGGAAATGTTCCACCTGCATCGTGACCTCGGCATCTCCCGGCAGGCGCACTTCGGCATACGGGAACTCGCGCTTGAAGATGCGATCCACATCTTCCTGCATGACCGTGGCGGAAAACTCGAACTGCTCCGGGTTCACCAGCAAACCCAAAGGTGAGCCACGCTTCACAATCCGGCGCTGCAAATCCTCCACTCCCGGCGCCACCCAGATACCATCGTGCCGGGCTCGTACGGTCAGGTTTTGCTCTTCCTTCTGGATACGGGCGATCAACTTCATCGCCGATTCCAGACGCTTCTTTAAAGGCTCCACCGCCGCGGCATCCCGCTGCATGGCGGCACGCAGACGGTCTTCCACCTCCCGCTTGGTCGCCTGCGCCTGCGCGAGCTGCATCACCAGCTCCGGGTTCTCCAACCGCACCAAGGCCTGTCCTGCTTTCACCGGTTTGCCGGGCTCGGCGAGCACTTCCATCACTTCGCCTGAAGCCTCGGTGATGATCTGGCTCCATTGCTTCGCCTGCACCACACCCGCAGCGCGGAAGTAATGCGGGAACGGGATCACCGCCAGCAGCAAAACCAGCACCGCCGCGATCGCCGCCACCACGGCTACGGCCCGGGAACGGGTCCGCTCCAGCTTGGGGCTGCTGGCCAGATACTTGATGAACTTGTAGGTCGGCACCACCAGCCAGGTGAAGAGGCACACTGCCGCCATCAACATGCCCAGCAACAACCACTTGTCCGCGATGAACCAGATGATACCGACGAACACGATGGTCCGGTATATGAGCGCGCTAACGCCGTAGGTAGCCAGCCACGCCGCTTCGCGTCGGCCGTGTGCGGGGCTCGTGACCGATTTCACGCCGAACGCATGCCGCTCGATCCAGTAGAGCAACTGCCCGGTGGAACGCTGGTTGAGGTTCGGGATCTCCAGCAAGTCAGACAGGATGTAATACCCGTCAAAACGCATCAAGGGGTTCAGATTGAACAGGAGGGTGGAAACGGACGCGATGAACATCATGTTGAACGATACGCTGTGGATGATGCTGTTGGGCGCCGTGTTCGCCCAGACCACCGCCGCGATCGCCGCCACGAACAATTCCACAATCATTCCCGCACAACCTACGAGGACGCGTTGCTTGCGGCTCCGGAAACCCCAGCTGGCCGTCGCATCCACAAAAGGAACAGGTGTGAAGATCATGAGCATGATGCCCATGACATGCACCTCGCCGCCGAATTTCCGGCAGAAGTAGGCGTGACCGAACTCGTGCACGGTCTTGATAAGGATCATGCCGAGGTAGAGCCAGATCAGGTTGTCCGGGGCCAGCACGCCTTGTGACTGGTCCAGCAGCAAGGTGGAATTCTCCATCCCGGCCTTGATGCCCAAGCCCACCACGATGAGCCACAGCACCATACCGATCGGGCCGATCAACCAACCCACAAACGGCATGGTCTTGACGAGAAAACGATCGGGATCCAGCAGCGGGAAGCGCATGAACATGATGTTCAGCCATTTCATCCCCAGTTCCTGCTGCTTGCGCTTGCGCTGCCGCTGGAACAACTGCTCCGCATCCGGAGCGATCTCATATTGCAGCAGATTGGCGTGATAAAGCTGGGCGAGCAACTGCACCACCGCCTCCTGACCAGGCGCGCTGTCCGGGAACCGCTCCAGACATTCCTGCCAGACCTCCTCGACAGTCTTGTGCGGACTGAGCCGGGAAACGAATTCGTAGGCCTCCGGACGGATGCGGAAGAACTGGTTGGCCAACGGGTTTTGCAGAACGAACCAGCGTTCTCCCCGGAACTGCTGGCGCTGCACCTGCACCCCGGGGCGCAATTGGATCTTCTGGCCCGCCACCCGGTGCCATGACTCGCTGAATGTGCGTGCTTGTTCCATGGCTGTGCGCGTTTACCACCAGAGCCACATCCGCAGGAAATCCACGGTGCGATGGGTCAATATCCAGATCAGGCTGCGATTGCCGACATTGAGTTTGCAGACGCCGCTCATACCGGGACGCCACCAATCTTCTGGCTGGCCCTCCACCTGACAACGTACGAGAAAGACATTCTTACCTTCCTTGGCCGTAGCAGCCGGTTCCAACCGCTCGATCTTCACCGGGAAACGTTTGTCCGGCTGACTGACAAAAGCGATCTCACCCGTTTCTTTATTCAAGACCTCATGCACATCACGCTCATTGACCTCGGCCTCGACATACAGCCGGTCCGTGCGAGCCAGACGGAACAACGCCTCGCCCTGCTCCACCGGTGCTCCGACGCGATTACGCAGGTCGCCTTCCACCACCACCGCGTCAAACGGAGCTTTGATCTCCGCCCGTTGCAAACGGTAACGTACCAAGCTAAGCCGCGCTTTGGTCTCTTCCAACTGGGATTGCGCCACGCGCATCTCCGCCAGTTGATTGGCCGCGCGAGCCTTCTCTGATTCGCGTTGGTAACGGCTCATCTCCGCCGACGCCGCCGCTTCCTCCAGCAGGAGATCATCACGGTTCAACCGCAATACCACCTGGCCGGCTTTCACCGTGTCACCGGGACGCACCATCACTTCTTCCAGGTAACCATTGAATGGCGCGGAGACATAACGCACCTCTTCGCTGCGCAGGATGTAATTTGCCTCTACGCGGTAATTCGGACGGATCAGAAACAACAGCAAGAGCACGATGGCAATGGTTGCCCCGGTCACTTTCATCCAGGTATGTTCCGGCCCCATGAAGCCCGCGAATTTTTCGCGCATATCTTCCGCGAGCCGTGCCCCTACCCAACGGTTGCGCCGTTTCAGATCACTCAAGCGGTTGACCACCTGGTCGCCCACCAAGCGCAACTGTTGCAACTCCATCAGGCTGAACGTGCCTTCGGCCCGTTCCAAAGTCACCACCGCCACCACTTTGCCAGCGATGCGCAACGGTATGGAGCAAACGGTGCTGCAATCGTTTTCCTTGGCAAAGGCTGCATGATCACGGTTCACCAAGGCGTAATGTTCCGGCGATGGCCACAGGATCTCGTCATCTTGATCCAGTGATTCTTCCATCACCTTCTCGATGGCAACCACGGCTTCCATCTTGGCATCGAAACGTTCTGTGCGGCTGATGCCTTGAAGCTTGATGAAACCGCCCTCGAACCAGCCTAAGCTCACCCGGGCGCACTGCAGCCGGGTCGCTAAACTGTTGCACAAGGCGAGGACCGAGGCCGCGTAGTGCGTCTGGGCATTCACCTCGGCGAGCGTGTCCAGCACGATGGCCAACTTCTCCACATCCGTGCGCGCCTGGCGACTCTGTCCCAGCTCCTGATAGGATTTGGGGATATCCGCCAGCAATTGTACCCGCAGCGCGATCGCATCCAGTTCCGCCGGATGCGCATTAGGCAGGAACAACGCTACCAGACAGACTTCCTGCGTGGACGCCAGCACCAGCTTCACCGCCAGACCGGCCGGCACACTAGAGCCCGCCTTGCCGTCCTGCGCCAAGATACGCTTGGACACACCGGCACTGCCGCACTCATCAGCCATGGAAAGCAACGCATTGCGGAACAACGCCAGACCGGCCGCCGAGGTCTCCGGCAAAGTCCACTCCGCAAGCTGTTTCCAGCGGCCGTCTTCATTGTCTTTACGGATCAAGACTGCCCGGGCGGCACCACCCACCTGTCCGCACAACTTGAGGAACGTGGGCCAGAACTCCTGGGGTGCTCCATTGAACTGCCGCAAACTGGCTGCTTCCTCGGCCAAGGACGGCGGCGTCTGGGCGGCATCTGGGTTGTTTGAACTCATACTATTGGGCGTTGATCTGCATCGTTCCTGCCACCCCCGGCTTCACCTGACCGTCGGGGTTGCTGCACAACACTTTGATTTTCAACAGACCGCTTGCCGGATCCACCACCGGCGAGACAAAGCTGACCTTGCCCGTCACCGGAATGGTCTTGCTGCCGGCTTCGATCTGCAACTCGACAGTCTGACCCTGCTTCAGGTTGTATCCGGCTTTCGCTTCCACATTGGCCACGAAATAGAACTGGCGGGTATCCACCACGCGCATCAACGGCTCCTGTGCCTTGCAATCCTCTCCTACCTGCCGGAAGAACTCCACGACAAAGCCAGTCAACGGTGAGGTGATGATGCGGTCTTTCAAAAGCTCAGAGGCCATGTCCCGCTCGATGATTTCGCGTTCTTCGGCCATCTTCAGACGTTCCACCTCGGCCACCGACAACTGGTATTCCAATTCCTTCTTGTCCAGGTCGTCTTTACTCACCGATTTCGTGGCGGCGAAGAGCTTGCGGGTCGAGTCCAAGTCCATCTTGACGGTCACCACGCGGGCCTCGGCGGCATGTAGTTCCGCCTTGCTGTCGGCGATGAGCTTGCGGCGTTTCACCTCCAACTCTTCCTGCCGCTTCTTCATCTCGATGAGGGTCTGACCTTCCTTGATGGCATCCCCTTCTTTCACCAGACGCTTCTCCACGGTCCCGGCCACAGAAGCGCTCAGGATCACATCTTGAAACGGCTCCGTGACACCGGCAGCAGTGGTCTGTGCCTGGGCAGATGTCAGGTGCATACCGGCCAGCAAAACGGCCAGCACCCCGCAGCGGAGGCTCATTCGGTTGTCTTTGTTCGGCGAATACATGGCTTTTATGGCGACTGGTTGTCCGGCTGGGTTTTGAAACTCTTATGGGTTCGTGATCACCGAGGGACGGCGCTTCTCGTACTCCATGCGCATCGTCTCGAGGAAGGAGTTATACTTCTCTGGGGTGATCTGACCACCACTCACCAAGACAGAAGTGCTGTCCTGCAATTCCTTTTGAGTAAAATCCAGATTACGCTCCTTCAACAGGCTGCCCAGCACAAGATCCAGCTCCAGCAGGGAACGCTGGTAGCGGACATCGTTGTCCAAGGCCGCGATCCGCGCCCGGAACACATCCTCTTCCGCTTGCAGGACTTCGCGGCTGCTCACCTTGCCGGCATCCAACCGGACCATTTGCGTCGCGAGCACGTCCTCGTTCACTTTCACCACTTTGCTGTGGCGTCCCACATTCTCCCGGTAGCTCTGCACCGAATACACTGCCGAACGCAAGGTATTGGCCAGCGTAAGCCCCAGCCCGTTCAGTGCCCGCACGGTCGCTTCCCGGCGCAACTCCGCCGCCTTCATCTCGTGTTTGCTCTTGCTGCCACCTGCCAGTGACACCCGGAATTCCAAACCCAATGACCAGCTCGGGAAATCCTGTTCTTTCGCCGCATCCCAAGAGTTGCCCGGGTTGTTACCCAAACCGCTGAAGCCGTATCCGCCCTTCAGGTCCAAGCTGGGCAGCCGCTGGTTCTTCGCCACTTTCACCCGCAGTCCTTCCAGTTCGGCCTGCTGCACGAGTGAGGCGTAGCTGGGGTTCAACTCATACGCCACCATCGTCAATTTGCTGAGATCATATTCCTGATCTTGGATGCTCGGCGCATCGGCCGCCAGCATCCCTGTCGCCGTGGCTGACCAGGAGTCTGATACGAAGGTAGCAGTACGGCTGCGGGCCGCGACCAGACGCTGATTGGCCTCATTCAGGATGGCGGTGCGCCCGGCAACTCCTGCCTCGGCTTGCAGCACATCGATCTCCGCCGCCTTGCCCAGCTCAACCCGCTTTTTATTATCCGTCAGTAATGTCTGCGCGACGCGGAGCGAGTCCTTCGCGATCTTCGCCTGTTCCTGTGCCTGATACAGATCCCAGTAGGCCGCCTCCGCTTGGGAGATGACCTCCATGATGTTCTTGCGGTAATCTTGGAAGGAGATTTTGGAACTGATTGCCGCCGCGCGAATACCTGCCGTGGTGACAGTCACGCCACCGTTCTTCAACAAAGGCTGGGTAATGGCCAGTCCGACCGTGGTCACCCATTCGCCATTAGGATTGTTAGCCACATTGACGTTATTCTCCAGAGATTGCAGGGAGTAACCCAACCGAATCTTTGCACCCGTGGGAACCAATGTCTCGAAGGCACTGGAGTAGGTACGGTTACGTTCATTGTAAACACTTGGACCACCGCCAAAGAGACCGCCAAGATTCCGCTGCTGCTCTTCCGTGTTGGCACGACGACGATCCACGGCATCCAAACCGGCCACATACTCCGGCTCAAATATCCCCTTCTCCGCCTTGTATCGCTCATCACTGATGATTGATTCCAGCATCCGGATCTGGAGCGATTCGTTCCGCGACCATACTTGTTGCAGGTAGGTGTCCAACTTGACCGGCACACCGGCAAGCTCATTAGTCGCCGCCTGAGCCTGCAAACAGCAGACCATCGGCATCAGGCAGAAAACAGTTCGATTCAACCAGTTACTAACTATCCTTAACCTCATGTGTGTCTCGTGATTCAGTTCAAAGTCGTAGTGCTTGGCCGCGACGGAGACTACCTCTCGGAAGACTTTGGTCAAGTTGTGGTTGTAAAGGAATTGTTAATATTACAACAAAATGTTGTCCCCATAGATCACCAGCCAAACGACACAATGCCTCCTTAACCCGACAACCGGGCTATTCTTCCCCACACACCGGCGCCATAACGGCCTATTTAGCCAACCACTGCACTCCATCGATGATCACGTATCCGTCTGCACCCGCATTTGATACTGTCACCGCCGCTTTCTCTCCTGCGGCAAAATCATACTCGCCCAATGATACAAATATCCCTTCGATTGGCGGGTTCTTCCGTTGATTCACCGTTACCGTCTTTTTGCCGCCAGCGAACTCGATCACCACCGGCACATTGCTCGCGCGATTGTTGTTCGGCGGATACGCCAACCGCACTTCATACTTTCCGGCCTTCGGCAACTTCGCCTCGAACCGCGCGCTGAACTTCCCGTCTTTGGCATTCCCATCGTGGCGATAACCATCCCCGACGAACACCTTGGCCGCGTGGCTCTCCGTCCAATGCCCCGTCACCTTCGCGTCCGCATCATCCACCACGATGCCACCCAGCTTCGCCGGGACCAACCCGCCCCGGCTCGCCGCAGCCGGATTATCGTATTCCAATATCTGCCCCTGCTTCAGCAACAGCTCGCGCAACTTCGCATACGGCACATCCTGCACTGCCAAGTTCCCATCGATGGCCAGCACCGCCGCCGTCGCCGCCGATTCTGCCAGGATCATGAACACCGGCTCCATGCGGATGGACCCGAACGCGATGTGTGTGCTCGACACACATACGGGCACGAACAGATTGTCCGCCTGTCCCTTCTTCGGCACGAGCGAACCATACGCGATCTCATACGGCCCCTTCGTGGAAACACCGATGTCGCCTTCGTTTTGCACATAACCCTCCGGCGTGATGTAACGCTGCACGTTATGCGAATCGATCGTGTATGAACCCATGCCCACCGATTCCGGCGTCGGCCGCCGCTTCACCAGTTCGTTCTCCGTCATCACATAATGGCCGATCATCCGGCGCGCCTCGCGGATGTAGAGCTGGTGCGACCAGTTGCCGTTGTCCACGAACTCATCCTTCGGCAAACCCCATTTCTTCATCTGCTCCTGTACGTCCTTCGGCACACGCGGATCATTCGCGATGAAATACAGCCAGCCTTTCTGATAGGTCTCGTGTTCCTTGATGATCTCCTTGCGCCGCTCATACGAGGC
>CAZRGY010000105.1:0-10680 GCA_964599715.1 uncultured Verrucomicrobiota bacterium
CTCCTGCCTCCGCCGCTCACCGGCGAGGTGATGACCGAATGGTGCTTCATCCCCTCCACGCAATTGGGTGGGGATTCTTTCGGTTACCACTGGCTGGATGAGGATCATCTCGCCCTCTACCTGTTGGATGTCTGCGGCCACGGTGTCGGTGCCGCCTTGCTCTCCATCTCCGCCATGAACGTGCTCCGCGCACAATCGCTGGCGAACACGGATTTCAAGGACCCGGCCCAAGTCCTGATGGGCCTGAACGAGGCCTTCCAGATGGACCGCCAGAACAACATGTATTTCACCATCTGGTATGGGGTCTTCAACAAGAAGAACCGGGATATCATTTATGCGCGGGGCGGCCATCCGCCGGCGGTGCTGGTCACCGGTGAGACAAGAGAAACGGCGGAGCGGATCGAACTCAAATCCCCGGGCTTGGTCGTGGGCACCATGTCGGGTGTGATCTACCGGAGTAAACGGCAGCCGATCGGTAAATTCGCCGAGATCTATCTTTTCAGCGACGGAGTTTACGAGATCAGCAACCCGCAAGACCGCATGTGGGATTACCAGGAATTCCTGGGCTCCCTCACCGCGGAGCTGCCTGAAGGAACGAAGCGGTTGGACCATATCGTGTCTGCCGCTAAGAAATTCCGCGGGTCTGGCAATTTCGAGGATGATTACTCGTTGCTGCGGATAGTTCTTTAAATCACGGTGAAACGGGCGTTGCGAATCGCAGCTTGATTCAGCCGCCAGTACGGCTAGGCTGGCAACATAGACAAGAGCAAGGCCCACGTCCCACGGTGGAAGAAAGGTTCTGTTTGTTATGGAGCTGACTGTTGAAACATTAGAGGGAGATATCCGCTGCCTCCGGCTCGCCGGGCGCATGGACCTCAAAGGCACGCAATCCATTGAGTCCCGTTTCAATGATGAAACCGGCGCACTCAAACAATCTGTGGTGGTGGACATGGCGGGGGTAAGCTTCATCGCCTCCATCGGCATCCGTCTCCTCCTCGCCAACATCAAGCAACTCAATCCGGCGGGGGCAAAGATGGTGTTCTGCCGCCCCCAAAAACTCGTGGAAGATGTGCTGCGTTTGTCCGGCCTGGACGCTGTGGCGGAGATCGCCACGGATGAGGCGGAAGCAGTGAAGATGTTAAAGGGTGCCTGAACCAAGGAAGACCACGGCCATTATGAGTGCGACAGTCCAAATCACCTTGCAGAACAATGCGGACGAACTCCAACGCCTGAATGAACTGGTCGCGCAATTCGGAGCGGACAACGGCTTCAGTGTACAGGAGGAGTATGCCGTGTTTCTGTGTTTGGAGGAGTTGAGCACCAATATCATCAACTACGCCTGGCCAAGCGGTGGTGACCATGCATTTGATGTGCGGCTTTCCATTGATGAAACGAGCATCAAGCTCGAGTTCCAAGACGACGGCATCCCGTTCGATCCCTCCAAATATCAAGCGCAGGATGTCAGTAAGCCGCTCGCAGAACGGTCAATCGGCGGTTTGGGCATCCACTTGGTCCGCCAGCAGTGTAGCGAGATGTTTTATGAGCGCTTGGATGAGAAGAATGTCCTCTTTGTGAAGATCAAGCGCGGCCAAGGGTGATCCTATTCCGCGGCATAGTCGCTTTTCAGGCGTCCTGCGGGACGCCTTTTTTGTAACCATCAGCTGACGGGTTGCGTCTGTTTCCCTGATTTCACCCTTTGACACCTTTTTGGGTGTCTGCTTTTATTACGGTCACCGATTACGAAGACCATATAAGCACGCTTTGAACCAGAAGCTCATCAACCGGGAGATAATGCTGTCGTTATGGAAGATACATATCCTTCATCACGCGGCGAAAGGGCCTGTGATCGGGCAATGGATGCTGCAAGAACTGCGAGAGCACGGCTATGAAGTGAGCCCGGGTACCTTGTATCCGATGCTGAAGCGGATGGAGCGTAACGGGTGGCTGCGGAGCCGGGTGGACGCCAAAGCCGGGCCAAAAGCCCCGCGAAGCTACCGCCTAACGGCGGAGGGAAGCAAAGTCTTGAAACTGGTCCTGCAACAAGTGCAGGAGTTACGCGGTGAGGTTTTGAAATAGCGGATGCAGATGCGTCCACACGGGAAGAAACCGTAAAGCATGAACATACTTAGACTCGCGTTGCAGCGGCCGCTGGCAGTGATCGTTTTGGTGGTGGCCGTTTGCCTGGGCGCATGGATCTCCCTGCAGCGCATGACGCGCGATATTTTCCCGCCGCTGGGCATCCCCACCATTTACGTGGCCCAGCCCTATGGCGGCATGGACCCGGCCCAGATGGAGGGTTATCTCACTTATCGTTACGAATATCACTTCCTCTACATCTCGGGCATTGAGCACGTAGAGTCGAAGTCCATCCAAGGGGCTTCCATCATGAAGCTCCAGTTCCATCCGGGCACGGACATGAGTCAGGCCATGTCCGAGACGGTCGCCCAGGTGAACCGTTCACGCGCCTTCATGCCACCCGGGACAGTCGCACCCTTCATCATGCGTTTCGATGCAGGCAGCGTGGCGGTCGGTTATCTGGTGTTCTCCACGGATGATCCCAATATCACGTTGAATCAGATGCAGGATCAGGCGCTCAATCGCGTGCGTCCCGCTTTTGCCACCTTGCCAGGTGTTTCTGCTCCACCGCCGTTTGGTGGCAGCTCGCGCGCCATCACGGTGAATGTGAACCCGGATCGTATGCGCGCCTATGGGCTTTCGCCTGATGATGTCGTCCAAGCGTTGGCCAAGGGCAACACGATTAGTCCCTCGGGCAATATCAATATCGACGGGAAATATCCCATCGTGCCGGTCAATGCCATCGTCTCGAATATCAAGGACCTGGAAGGTGTGCCGCTCAAACGCACGGCCAATGGCGCGGTCTTTGTGCGGGATGTGGCTACGGTGACGGATGCGGCGGATGTCACTACGGCTTACGCTTTGGCAGACGGCAAACGCTCGGTTTATCTGCCGGTCACCAAGCGTGGCGATGCTTCCACTTTGGAAGTCGTCAACTTGGTGAAGAAGAACATCCCGGAATTTCAGAAGCTCCTGCCAGACGGAATTAAGGTAAGTTACGCCTTTGACCAATCACCCGTGGTGAACCGGTCCATCAAGGATTTGCTTAAGGAAGGCGGCTTGGGCGCGATTCTCACGGGTATCATGGTGTTGCTCTTTCTGCGGGATTGGCGAAGTGCATTTATCGTGGTGATCAACATCCCGGTCTCCTTGCTGGCTGCGGCGTTCGCCCTCTGGATGACCGGACAAAATATCCATCTGATGACGCTGGGCGGTATGGCGTTAGCCGTTGGTATTCTGGTGGATGAAGCCACGGTGGCGGTGGAGAATATTCATGCCCACATCGCCCGTGGCAGCCCGTTGGCACGCGCGGCATATGAAGGGACACGGGAGACGGCTTTGCCCCGCTTGCTGGCGATGCTTTGTATCCTGGCCGTATTCATCCCGGCATTCTTCATGGTGGGGGCAGCCAAGGCGTTGTTCGTTCCGCTGGCGCTGGCGGTCGGTTTTTCCATGGTCGCCTCGTTCATCCTTTCCAGCACGCTGGTGCCGATCTTGAGCGTCTGGTTACTGAAGGGGCATACGGGTGAAGTGCATGACGCCTCGTTCGTGGCGAAATGGCAGAAAGGTTATACCAGTCTGTTGCGTAGCGTGCTGGCCTTTCGGTTGCCTTTGGCGGTGGTTTATCTGGTCGTGGCGGCCTTGTTGGTCTGGTTTATCGGGGGCCGTTTAGGGACAGAGATTTTTCCCAAGACGGATTCCGGCCAGTTCGCTTTGCGCTTCCGAGCGCCGAGTGGCACGCAGGTCGCCATCACGGAACAGATCGCGCAAAAGATTCTCGCCACCATCGCGCGGGAAGCAGGCGGGCAGGACAAGGTGGAGATCAGCATCGGCATGGTGGGTGTGCATAACTCCAGCTTCCCGGTGAACCTCGTCCATCTCTGGAATGGTGGACCGGAAGAAGGTTGGTTGGCGGTCCAGTTGAAGAAGGATGCGGGCAAACAGGTGGAGGAATTCAAAGAACACCTGCGCGGAGTCTTCGCCAAGGAACTGCCGGATGTGCGGCTTTCATTCGAACCGCAAGACATCGTGACGCGGGTGATGAGCTTCGGTTCTTCAACACCCATCGAGGTGGCGGTCAGCGCGCCGTCGCTGGCCATCGGCAAAGGTTACGCAGACCAGATGGTGGAGCGCTTGGGCAAGCTGCCTTTCCTGCGTGATGTGCAAGTGGCGCAGACGCTCGATTTCCCAACGGTGGATGTGAATATCGATCGTGAGCGAGCGGGCCTGTTGGGTGTGAAAGTAGAAGATGTGGCCCGGTCCTTGGTGGCGGCTACCACCTCCAGCCGTTTCACGGTGGCGAACTTCTGGGCCGATCCCAAGTCGGGCGTGAGCTACAACCTGCAAGTGCAGATTCCGGAAGACCGCACCCAGAGCATCGAGGATTTGAAGAATGTGCCAATCTCTTCGGATAACGGCGGCACGGTGTTGTTGCGCAATCTGGCGGATATCAAGCCGGGCACGGCGGTGGGCACTTACGAGCGTTACAACATGGCCCGCATCGTGAGCGTCACGGCCAATATCTACGGCACCGATCTGGGGACGGCGACCCGCGAAATCCGCAAGGTGCTGGCGGAAATCAACGCGCCGGGCGATGGCAAAACCAAGGTGGATTTGCGCGGGCAGGTGGTGCCGATGGAGCAGTTGCAAGCGGGTTTCCGGACCGGGTTGCTCATCGCGGTGGTCGTGATCTTCCTGATGCTGGCCGCCAATTTCGAATCCTTCCGTCTGGCCTGTGTCGTGGTATCGACATTGCCGGCAGTGCTGGTCGGTGTCGCTTTGGCGCTCTGGTTGACGGGCACCACTTTGAACATCCAATCCGCGATGGGCGCCATCATGGCCGTCGGGGTGGCGGTGGCCAATGCGATCTTGCTGGTCACCTTCGCCGAGCGAAACCGCATGGAAAGTGGTGATGCTTTGAAGGCCATCAGTGAGGCGGCGCGCAGCCGTTTGCGACCGATCTTGATGACCAGTTGCGCGATGATCGCCGGTATGCTGCCGCTCGCGCTCGGCTTGGGTGAGGGCGGTGACCAGACGGCACCGCTCGGTCGGGCCGTGGTGGGTGGCCTCGCCATGGCCACGGTGGCGACTTTGTTTGTGTTGCCCGCCGTTTTCGTGCTGTTCCGCCAGCAATCCAGCACCCTCTCAAGTTCATTGGATCCGGATGATCCGCGCAGCAGTCATTACGTCTCCGACCGCCAAACCATTTCTGATGCTCCAACTCCTTAGGACCATGCAACGAACCAATCATATTCTGCTTAGCGGGCTGGCGACAGCCGTGTTGCTGTTCGGCTCCACCTTGCAGGCCGCCAATCCGCCCGGATTGAAATTCACGACGCCGCAACGGGGCGAGATCCATCGCTTCGTCACCTTGCCGGGCTCCATCAAGGCGAACCAGCAGGCCACGTTATACGCCAAGGTGCCGGGCTATCTGAAGTCCATCAAAGTGGACATCGGAGACACCGTGAAGGCGGGCCAGCTCATCGCAGTGATCGAGGTGCCAGAATTGAGCGCGGACATGGTACGCGTGAAGGCCGCGCTCGCCCGTTCAGAGGCTGAGTTGCAACAGGCCGTGACCAGTGTGACGAAAGCGAAGGTCGAAGTGGATGTGAGCCAATTGGATTTCGACCGGACCAGCAAGGCCCGCAAGACATCGCCCGATCTGATCACGCCTCAAGCCCTCGACGACGCACGAGCCCGCAACCAGACCGCCAAAGCTTCGTTGGCCGAAGCGCAGGCGGGTGAGGCTTTAGCCAAAGCGCGATTGGGTGAAGCCCGCGCGGAGATCAAGCGCATCGAGGCCCTGTTGGCCTTTGCCCAAGTGCAGGCTCCCTTCAGCGGAACGATCACGGAACGCTTCGTGGATGCTGGGGCGTTCATCCCTTCGGCCACTTCAGGTTCTTCAGCGCGCAATGCAGCCATCGTGACCGTGATGGATTTTGACACGGTGCGGGCCAGTGTGGGCGTGCCGGAAAAAGATGCATCTATGGTGCAGGTGGGGCAGCCGGTCAAACTGACGGTGGCGGGCATGGGAGCCAAAGAGTTTTCCGGCACGGTGAGCCGCCAGTCGTTTGCCTTGGATGAAGCCACCCGGTCTCTGGAGGTGGAGGCGGATTTACCC
Source organism: uncultured Verrucomicrobiota bacterium (assembly GCA_964599715.1). Taxonomy (GTDB): domain Bacteria; phylum Verrucomicrobiota; class Verrucomicrobiia; order Limisphaerales; family JAEYXS01; genus JAEYXS01. The sequence goes on from CAZRGY010000105.1 coordinate 6,197, forward strand.
AACTCGCAGAAGGAATTGCGCCCGGGCATGTATGCCACCCTCAAGGTGGGCGTGGAGAAACATACGGGTGTCTTGCTCGTTCCGACGGGAGCTTTGCTGGTGGAGAAAGTCACATCATCGGTCTTTCTCCTGGTGGATGGCAAAGCCAAGAAAACTACGGTCACGACGGGGTTCAATGATGGCAGCAACGTGGAGATTGTGACTGGTCTGAAGGGGGATGAAAAGGTGCTGGTGTTCGGCGCGTCCGTGCCGACGGATGGCCAGCCGGTCAACGCGACGGAGGCGAAATGAAACAACCTTTTCTCAAACGGTCTGCGCGGATGCTGCCACTGCTTATGGCGGTCGTGATCTGCTGTGAGGCCAGCGTCGCGACGGCTCAGGATGCACCATCGGAGGAAATTTTATTAGCCCAGGCCAAGAAGAAAAAAGCCAAAGGGACACCTAAGAAAAAGGCCGCGCAAACCAAGCCTGCTGCCAGTGATGCCAAGGTGATCGACTTACCGACGGTATTGAAGTTGGCCGGGACCCAGAACTTGGATGTGCAACTGGCCCGCGAGGAATTGAACGAGGCCAAGGCGAAGCATGAAAGTGCCCGCCAGCGGTTCTTTCCATGGATCATGCCGGGTTTCGCCTATCGTCGGCATGACGGCCAGATACAGGACGTCAGTGGCAATCTGTTCACGGCCAGCAAGCAGTCTTACAACGCGGGTGCGAATGTGTCTGCACAGTGGGAATTGGGTGATGCGATCTATGCCCAGTTGGCGGAGAAGCAGCGGGCGAATGCGGCGGATCAGCAGGTCGCTGTCGCTACCCAGGCCAATATCTATCAGGCGGCGCAGGATTATTTTGAACTCGTGAAAGCCGGGGCCCAGATGGGCGTGGCGCAGGAATCCATTCGCGTGGCCAATGATTATGCGAAGCAGTTGGATGGCGCGGTGAAGGCTGGACTGGCGTTCAAGGGCGATCAACTGCGTGTGCAGGTGCAGGCAGAGCGTTATCAACTGACCTTCCGTCAGTTGCAGGAGCGCCGCCGCATCGCCTCGGCCCGGCTGGCGCAGACGTTGCATCTGGACCCGGCGGTTGAACTGGCCGCGGCGGACAATGACCTCGCGCCACTGAATCTTTTGCCGGTGAACAGCGCGCTCAGTTCCTTGGTAGCCCAGGCCATGAACAACCGGCCCGAGCTTAAGCGGGCGGAATCGCTCACCGCGGCAGCCAAGAATGAACGGCAAGGCACGAAGTATGGACCGCTGATCCCCACGGTCGGAGCGCAAATGTATCTGGGAGGATTGGGCGGTGGCGTGAATGACAGCTGGGGCAACTTCAAGGACACGCAGGATTATCAGGTGCTTTTCGGCTGGAAGATCGGACCGGGCGGTCTGTTTGATCGCGCCCGCCAGCGGGCCAGTGAATCACGTTTGCAGCAGGCGCAGATACTTTCCGATAAAGCCCATGATGAGATCGTGCGTCAGGTGGTGGAGCAACATACGCGCGTGAATTCGTTGGAAGACCAGATCAAACTGGCGCGGCAAGCACTGCAGCTCGCGGAGAAGACCGTGCAGTTGACCCGTGAGCGCAAGAATTTCGGAGTAGGCATCGTCTTGGAAAATATCCAGGCGGAACAGGAATTGAACCGGGTCCGCACTGATTATCTCGAGGCGGTGGCCGAGTATAACAAAGCCCAATACGGCTTGGCCCGCGCCGTAGGGCACACGGCTCACTAGAGCACGCCCGCTTTCCTCATAGCTTCTGTTGCGTAATCGTAACCGTTACGCCATTTCCGCGACATTTTCCCCCCGCATAGTCCAGCCCGCTGTCGGACGATTTCCGATGGTTTGGGTTAAAATCGTGGGCTCCTGTTTGAGTCGGCGATGTCCTCGTTGGGCGAGGACAGGCAGGTTCCGGAAACAATCAGGACGAGTGTGCAACCCGGGGCCTGCCGTTCCCACCTAAACCGGTCATAAATATCTGACTGTCAGCACGATGTGTATATAGGTCTGCGTTTGTTGCGTCCCTTTGTTGCAATTGGACAACCTTGTCGTAACACAATTGTAACAATTCTGACACAGACCCGTAACTCGGCGGCCTTGTAGTCCAGCCGTCCTGAACAAAGATTATGCACATTCGTCAAAAAATATTGCTGGCGGTGGCGGTGGCCGGTTTGCCGGCCCTGACTGCGAAAACACAGGCGCAATCTTCGGATGCCCTGCTGGATAAACTGGTGGAAAAAGGCATTTTAACCGTAAGGGAAGCAGGTGAGCTGCGGGAAGAGACCGATCAGGGTTTCTCGCAGGCGTTGCAGACCCGTATGGGTATGCCGGAGTGGGTGACGGCGTACAAGTTGGGGGGTGATTTCCGCGCCCGTTACGAAGGCTTCTATTCCGGCAATGCCACGTCTGCCGATCGTAACCGTTTTCAATACCGTCTGCGTTATGGCGTTACGGCAAATGTATTGGATAACATGGAGGTGGGTTTCCGTCTTGCCAGCATTGGCGATACCGCCGGCAACCAGATCTCGTCCAACAACACTTTCGACAATAATGCCTCCAAGAAGGGCATCGCCATTGACATGGCGTATGGCAAGTGGACGCCCATCGACAATGGCGAATGGGTGACCAAGTTCACCGTGGGCAAGATGGAGAATCCGCTGGAGATCAATCCTGCGTTTGTGGACCAAGATTATACGCCGGAAGGTTTCGGCCAGCAGATCACCTGGCGGGCGCATGAAAACCATGATCTCCAGTTCAACGCGGGTCAGTTCATGATCAATGAAAGCGGTAATTCGGCGGATACTTACCTGCTGGGTGCGCAGTTGAAGTGGGACGCCCGCTGGTCGCATAAGTTGCAATCCAGCGCGGGTATCATGGCGCTGACCATTCCGGGTCGCACGGAGCTGGCAGAGGCGGGTTCCGGTCTGCTGGACATCGGTGAGGGCAATACCCGTGTTCCCGCAGGTGGTCCCCCGCGGTATAACTTCGATCCCCTCATCACCGATGCCTCGGTGACCTATACCTTCGACAAGGCCCCGTTCTACAATGGCGCGTTCCCGGTGCGGTTAGCCGGTTCCTATCTGAACAATCCTTCCGCTCCACAGGACAACGAGGGTTACTCGGTCAAGCTTACCTTGGGCAAGGCGGGCAAGCGCAAGACGTGGGAACTCAGCTATGAACTCCGCGAGCTGCAGGCGGATGCCATCTATGAGGAACTGCCGGAATCGGACTTCAACGCCTACACCCAGGCGGCGGGCCCATTCGGCAACCGCACCGGTTACGTGAACGGCACCAACGTGCGTGGTCACATCGTCAAGGCCGGCTATTCGCCTTACGACTCGTTCGCGATTTTCGTCACCCTCTGGATGACGGAGAACATCCACGAAAGTCCTGCCGGTTCGGACAGCAATGCCCAACGGTTGCAAGTGGACGCCATCTGGAAGTTCTAAAGTTAACTCCTAAAATTCAAATCGTTACATATATGAAAATGAAAACACTACTGGCGGGCCTCACGGGTCTGCTGCTCACCGCGCAAGGTGCGCTGGCTGGCAACATCACGGTCAAAGGTTCGGACACCTTGGTCATTCTCGGCCAGAAGTGGGCCGAGGTCTATATGGCCAAGAACCCGGATACCAAGATCCAAGTAACAGGCGGTGGTTCCGGCACCGGCTTTGCCGCCCTGCAAAACCGGACGACTGACCTCGCGAATGCCTCGCGCGCCATCAAACCGAAGGAATCGACCGCCTGCGTGATCGCCTTCAAGGCCCGGCCGAAGGAATACAAAGTCTGTTTGGATGGTCTCTCGGTCTATGTGCATGAGAAGAATCCGGTGACGGAACTGAGCCTGGAACAATTGGAAGGCATCTTCACGGGCAAGATCACGAACTGGAAAGAAGTCGGCGGGTCGGATACGCAGATCGCCCTCTACAGCCGTGAGAACAGCTCGGGCACTTATGAGTTCTTCAAGGATCATGTGCTGCAGGGCAAGGATTTCGCTGCGCGCGCCCAGACCATGCCGGGTACGGCCGCAGTCTTGCAGGCGGTGGCCAAGGATGAAAAAGCCATCGGCTACGGTGGTGCCGCCTATGGTGCCGGTGCCAAGCATCTGAAGATCAAGAAGGACGCGACCAGCCCGGCAGTGGAGCCGACGGAGGAGAATGTGGTCAATGGCACTTACCCCATCTGGCGCTACCTGTATATCTATCTGAATCCCGCTTTGGACAAGGGCGAGATCGCCGCCTACCTGAAATGGATCTGTAGTGATGAGGGCCAAAAGGTGGTCAAGGATGTGGGCTATTACCCGCTCCCGAAACAGTTCCGCACCAACTAAAAAGATTCGCTTCCGGATGTTCCTCCGGCGATAAACGCGGGGCGGAACGGGCTGCCACTGGACAATGCCAGCGACCTGTTCCGCCCCGATCAGTTTTAAACAGAGACGATGTTGACGACGCAAAATAAAGGCTCCCGTTCCCATGGGTGGATGGGGCTGCACCG
>CAZRGY010000106.1:0-10588 GCA_964599715.1 uncultured Verrucomicrobiota bacterium
GAGCCGGTTACGACGGCCTTTTTTAACTCTACCATTCGCCGGTCTACTTACAGTTGGCTGAGCAATGCCAAACTGACGGCATTGTTGGGGTATCCGTTGGGTTCATGGAAAACCGGGATGGAGGCCATGCTGCGCCAGCCGCTCTGGCCGGAGCCGGGTGTTTGATCCGGAATTGAAGTGGTTGCAGGCTAAACAAAATCCTCGAATCTCCCGTTCGCTCACGCATACTTTCGCCGCTTCGATGAGTTTATTTGGGCATGCCTTTGAACAGCTTTGTACTGACACGGTGGGATTTTCCCGGGATTCGGGGACTCCCACGGCTCAAATTTCCCCTGACGACAGGGGGCAGGCTCCGTATCGTTATCTCGCAACATGATTCATGAACGCAACCATTGCCGGGCGTGTGGTTCGGACCGGCTGGAACTGATTGTCGATCTGGGCAAGACCGCCTTGGCCAATGACTTTTTGGACCCGGAAGAGGTCTTCAGCTATCGCACGTTCCTGCCTTTACGTCTGCGTTTGTGCCGGGACTGTACCTTGGTGCAACTGGCCGAAGTGGTGGACCCCGGTGTGCTTTACTCGCGCTACGCATATGTGACCTCCACTTCGCGCACGATGGACGAGCATCTTTCACTGCAAGCCCGCCACGTGTTGGATGCGGCGGGTGTGAGTGGGCGTCCCAAAGTGCTGGAGATCGCCAGCAATACGGGATTGTATCTGCAAAAGTTCAAAGATCTTGGTTGCGAAGTGATCGGGGTGGAACCTGCCCGCAATATCGCAGAACTGGCGGAGCAATCCGGCATCCCGACATGGATCGACTTTTTCAATGCCCATAATGCCGAACAGGTGCGGCAGGAGTGGGGTAGCCCGGATGTGATTTTGGGCCGCCACGTGTTTGCGCATATCGATGACCTGCAAGACTTGGTGAAAGGTCTCGAAACCTTGACGCATGAACGCACGTTGGTGGGGTTTGAAGTGCCTTACCTGGTCGATTTCTTCGAGAAGGCGGAATACGACACGGTTTATCACGAGCATCTTTCGTATGTGTCCGTGCATTCCGTGCAGGCTTTGCTGAAGGATACACCGTTCCAACTTGAGCGTATCGAGTATTACCCCATCCATGGTGGCTCTGTCCTGATCCAGTTCCGTCGTAAATCAGCCGGGGTGCCGGTGCATGAGAGTGTGGCGGCTTACTTGAAGAAAGAGGCCGACCTGAAATTGGCCGAGCCAGCGACGTGGCAGCCGTTTGTGCAGAAGGTGCAGCACATCCGTGAAGAATTGCCCCGGCTGGTGCGTAGATTGCGGGCGGAAGGTAAGCGGGTCATCGGTTATGGAGCCTCGGCCAAAGGCAACACCTTGCTCAACACCTGTGGCCTGACGGACAAGGATCTCGATTACATCATCGATAACACTCCGTTCAAGCAGGGCAAGGTAGCGCCGGGCTCTTGGATTCCGGTGCATCCGCCCGAGGATCTGCTCAAGGATCAGCCGGATTACGCCTTGTTACTGGCTTGGAATTTTGCTCCAGAGATCGTGCGTCGCGAGGTGGAATACCAGCAGAAGGGCGGACGTTTTATCGTTCCGATCCCAGCTCCTAAAATCATCGAGTTCAATGGCGAACCGGCTTTGTAAGAATTGATATGGATTATAATTTCAGTGTGAGTTTCTGGCGCAAACGCGCGGTCAAGGCGGCCTTGGACCGGCGGGACGACAATCGCACTTGGTGTGGTTACCGGTTCCGTAAGTTTCCGGGTGATGGTATCGCTATGCAGGAGTTGTTATGTCGCGTTCGTCCGCAAGTCTTGGTGGAGCTGGGGACGCAGTATGGTGGCAGCACGTTGTTCTTCTCCTCGTTTGCTGCCCAAGCGGGAATTGAAGCGATTGTCACAGCAGACATCGTAGAACTTGAAAGGCCGAACATCCCGATCGCCACTTTTCTCACTGGAGATGATACCTCCGAGGAGGTTTTCTCCCGGGTTAAAGAGCTGGTAGGCGACCGCACCTGTTCTGTGGTCATCGATTCGGATCACCGCGCTGAGCACGTGGACAAGGAGCTGGAACTTTACGGTCCTTTGGTGACGCCCGGTCAGGCCCTCATCATGGAAGACACGCATGTGGATGTCCTGGATTTCAAAAAATTCCGGGAGCATGGCGGGCCTTTGCGTTCGATCCAGAAGTATATGCCCAAGCATCCGGAGTTTGAGCTGACCACGGATATCGAACCGTATATCACCTCGAACTTTTTTGGATACTGGGTGAAGAAGGCATCCTGAGGATGCTGGCAAGCACAGGCAGCGCATGAACTACAGCCTCATCGTTCCGTACTTCAAAACGCCGGAAGTGACGCGGTTGTGCTTGTACTCCATCTTCAAGTTCAGCCGAGGTAATCCCGAAGTGATCGTGGTGGACAACGCGCCGGACAGTGCCGAGTCTGCGATGTTGAAGGAGTTCCCCGGTATCAAACTGGTAAATAACCGCACGGAATTGCGCGGCTCTTCAGCTAATTTTGAAGCACTTGATCTGGGGCTGGAGCATGCCTCCCACGACTTGGTGGGATTGATCCACAGCGACACCATCTTTCTGCAGGCTGGCTGGGATCTGGAATGTTTTGGCCGGCTGGAATCAAAAAAACTGGCTGTCTTGAGCACATTCGAACGGGAGGCCAACCCGTTACGGCCTTTGCGCAAAAAGATCAGAGACCAGTGGCATCATCTGCGTCATGTGCATCAGCCCGGATACGAGGCTCAAGGCAAGCTGATGATGTTCTTCTTCCTTTCCCGGCGGAGCACGTTGGCTGAATCGGGTTTCGTGTTCCTGCGAGACGGCCACATCACGCCCGCGCATTTCGCCAAGACAGGCTTGCCAGTGGAGGTGCTAAGCCTGGTCGAGATCAGTCGCCTGATGTGGCACACCAGCAATATCACGAGCATTCTCACCGGGCAGATGACTGATCCGGCTTTGCTAAAATCTTACCAAACCAAGCGCGAGCAATTGCTCCATCACCCCTTTATGGTCGAGCGTTTTGGCGAGATACTCGCCAAACATAAGCTGCCTTGAGCGCGATGAGTTCCAACCGGCCAGTCAAAGACGGTCCGCTCCGGGTGCTCATCACTCAAAAGTTCTCCTCGTTAGGCGGAGGGCAGAAGAGTCTGGTCTATCATCTGGAGCTGATCGATCGCGCACGATTTGAACCGCACGTCATGGTTTCCAATACCGGCTGGTTGACGCAGGAGCTGGATCGGTTGGAGATACCGTGGTCACTCGCGAAGTTCGGGCATTGGGGCAACCTCTTTTCTTTGCCGCGCAATCTGCAGATGATCTCCCATATCAAAAGCTATATCCGCCAGCATGGAATCGGCTTGGTGCATGCCAATGAGCACTGGGTAGGGCCGCCCAGCTATTGGGCGGCGAAACAATCTGGCATCCCAGCTATCTGCCATTTTCGCACAGGGTTGGCTGATCTGACCCCAGGTCGGATTCGGAAATATCTCTATGGACGGTTTGACCGGGTTTTGCCGGTGGCAGAGGTGTTGCGGGCTAAGCTGGCGGAGCATGTCGCACATCCTGAGCGTCTAGTGGTGGTGCGGGATGGGGTGGAGCCTTTTCCTGATGAGCCCAAGTATTATCCGCAGCGTAAATCGCGCATCGTGGTGAATGTGGGCGCGATTTATGAAGTGAAAGGCCAGGCGATCATTCTGGAACAGGGCCTTCCTTGGCTTAAGGCGAACCGCAAGCATTTCATCCTGTTTGTTGGGGGTACGCGGCAGGATTCGGATTATTTCGAGCGGATGAAGCAGCTTGTGGCGGCAGAGCGATTGCAAAAACAGGTGCTTTTTCTCGGCTCACGACAGGACGTGCCGAGGTTATTACGGGCGTCTGATCTGTTGGTGGCTTACTCCACGGTGGAAGGGGTTCCGAGGGTGGTGATGGAGGCCATGTTTGCCGGTCGTCCGGTCATAGTCTCCAATACTCCAGGTATGGCTGAGGTGGTAGAGGATGGAGAGGTGGGGCGCATTTTGAATTTTGATGACAAGTCCAGTCCCTTATCGCAATGTCTCGGGCAACTTGCGACCAGTTACCCTACCTGGGAATCCATGGGGAGAAGGGCGCGGGAACGGGCGATGAGCAGGTATTCAATCCAAGCCATGTCCGAGGCGATCCAAAAAGTTTATACTGAATTGCAATAATCGAGCGATTATGGCCGAACCAAAAGCAGAGCAACCTTTCTTTGTGCATCCGACGGCAGAAGTTGCGGATTCGGCTATCATCGGGAATGGCACCAAGATTTGGCACCAGAGCCAGATCATGGGAGGGGCGCGCATCGGTGAGAATTGCAAGCTGGGCAAATCGGTCTACGTGGACTCCGGCGTGCAGATCGGGAACCGGGTCAAAATACAGAACGGCATCTCCGTATATAAAGGAGTGACGGTGGAGGATGATGTTCTGCTCGGGCCACACATGGTTTTCACGAACGATCTTTATCCGCGGGCTTTCAACGACAGTTACGAGATTTTGCCGACACTGGTGAAGCGTGGTGCCTCTGTAGGGGCGAATGCCACGATCGTATGCGGAGTCACCTTGGGGAACTACTGCATGGTGGGAGCCGGTTCCGTAGTGACGACGGACGTGACTGATTATGCCTTGGTGGTCGGCAATCCGGCCCGTGTGATCGGGTATGTGTGCGCTTGCGGCAAGCGATTAGCAGTGGATTACAAAAACAAACGAGATGGCCAGGTGACCTGCGAACGTTGCGGGAAGGAGTTTAAGATCGAGGCCAGCCAAATTTCCGTCATCTGATTCCTTCCTTGTGAAGCCCCTAAAATTTAGCCGAGATGCGGCCTTTGAGTCCGCGGTGAAATTGCTGCGTACTCCGCCCGAAAATTTCCAACCGGGTTTCCCAGATCTTTCGGCAGCGCAAGCATTGCCCAAATCAGCTTACTCGCAACGCATCCAATGGCTGGCAGAGCGTATCACTACTGGCAGCCGATTGCTTGATCTAGGGTGCGGGCGAGGGGAAATACTGCACTTTCTAGGCCTGAAGCGGCAGGTGAAGTCACTGGGCTTGGAACGAGAGGCGCAACACTTGGGTTCCTGTCATCAAATCGGCGTGCCGGCAATCCTGTCCGATTTTAACAACTTGGCCGATCCAGCATTGCGCTATGCTTGCAGTCAGGAATGGGACACGGTGCTGATCATCGACACATTGGTATACTGGCGGTGTCCTTCTGTTGTGCTGGCGGCCTTGAGTGACCGCTGCCAAAGAATCTACGTGACGGTAAACAATGCCGCTCATTTCCGGAACCGGTGGCGGGCGCTTTGCGGCGTGGATGTCGAGCTGCCTAATGCCCGCGGGACGTTAGCCCAAGGTAATCTGGAATTCTCGCCTAATTGGTTCAACAAACGGTGGACGGTCCAGAGCTTCTGTGTGTGGGGTAAGGCGATGGGCTATGATGTCCGGCCAGTAGCCCGGCGTAGCGTGAATGCCAAATATCTGCCTTTGGGTATTTTACCTTCTCTCACCGCGCGGTCCGTTATGTATGAGCTAATCCCCTCATCGCTAAACGGCAGGTCATGACGGTAGGAGCAGCTTTTCTGCTTTTGCCATCACCAAATCCTCGGTGATACGCTCCATGCAGGGATAGGGTTTGTTCTTGTCGCACGTGAACTGGCGGGATTGCTTGCAGGGACATTCCCCGAGGGCCAGTTCATAGCGGCATTCCCAAGGATGCCAGCTCCATTCTGAAGAGGGGCCAAACAGTCCGAGCGTCGGCGTCTTCACGGCGGCCGAGAGATGCATGGCTACGGTATCGACGCCCAAGAAAATCTGCGCCTTTTGGATCAGCAGGCCGAACTGATGCAGTGACAGGCGGCCATCACTGTTCAGGTGCTGGTGTTTGCTTTGGGCGATAATGCTTTGCAGGTACTCCTTTTCGCGGACATCCGGCCCACAAGAGAAAATGACCGTAAGCCCATGCCTTTGGTGTAGCTCATCCGCTACCGTAGCCCAGCGTTCGGGATACCACTGCTTGAAAGCCCAGCGGCTGGTCGGATGGATAACGGCATATTTCGTATCTGGAGCCAGCGTGGTGAAGATGGCTTGCAGCTCTGTAAATTGAGCCTGTGGTTCGAAACGCAACGGCCCGGCTTTTGCCTCCACACCCAACACATCGGTGATGGTCCGGAAGTCACGCAGCACCTGATGTTCGCTACCCCATTTGAAATCGGAAAACCGGTTGAACAGTTTTTGTTTCCAATTCAAAGACCCATAGGCGTTGTTGATGCCACGTACTTTTGCAGCAGAGAGCATGATCCACGTCTTGGCACGGTCAGAATCGGACAGATCAAAAGCGTAATCATAGCGGCGCAGAAACAGTTTTGGGAAAGTGCGGCCAAATTCCTTCAATGAATTACCCAGAGAGCGTTGATGCTTTTCTGGTCGGGCGAGCGGGATGACGCGGGTGATATCCGGGTTTCCGCGCAGCATGTCCTCGCAACCGGCACGAACCACGACATCGATCTCTGCCTGGGGATATTGCTGACGCAGGTAGCGCGTGGTCGGCGTCAGCAAAAGCGTGTCGCCGAGGTGATTGAGTTTGACGAGGAGAAAGCGCACACGGCCTGGTTATTGAGCTTTTGCCTTGCCCGTCCCTTTGCCGTAGTAGTCTTCCAATTGTTTGCGAGCCTTCTTCACATCACTCGGCTTGATGGCTTTGTTGTAGGCTTTCAGTTTTGTTTTGTGGCGGCCGGCAAGTTTGGCTTTCAGCTTCTGGAAGGGATTGTAGTGATAGGGTTCATCAATCACTTGGGCCAGCTTGAGTTTGGCTCCGCGCCGCCGGTCGGTCAGGGTCAATTGGCTGAAATCGGAGGCAGGTTTTTTCTCCAAGGCTTGGGCGATTAAGTCTGCGATGCGATCGGTGGTATGCCCTGAAGGGTTGTTGCACCACATGGTCAGGTGAGCCGTGCGACCTTCGGCATAAGTGGCCTGCTTGGGGTTGCGCAGATGCTCTTCCACGATGCCGACCAGCTTGGCCGGGTCCTCGCAGTGCGGGCTTAGCTTGGCAACAGCTTCCGTATAGAGCACGGGATGCTTCTCGAAAATGAGTTCGACCGCAGGTTTGCCAGCGATCCACGCCTCCATGGTGGTGTTGCAATTCTCGCAGCCGATGGCGAGATCACAGGCCATCAGCAGGGAGGTGATGTTCGTCTCGCCATCCACTTCCAGCAAGGCTTGCTGCTTTGGCGGCAGCTTGGAAATCCACGGCTCGTAATAATCCAAACGTTCACGCGGATGTGGCCGCAGGATGACATTAAATTTATCCGAAGCCAGCAACTCCCCGAGATGCTTCAAGACGCCTTCACGGTAGCGATGATGGGCCTCGACAATCCCCATGTAGTCCTTCAGGTAGGGGATGCGGTCTTTCCATGGGGCGAAGAACTTGTCCACTTCACTGCGGGGCAAGTCATAGAAATCGGCCAGGCCGAAATTTGTGCAGAGCAGGATGAGCGGTTTGCCGTTATCCGGCTTGGGGAAACCCGCGAAAGCTTTCGACCAGGGTGGAAAATAGAAATCATGGCGCGGGTTGCCGACCACTTCGATCTGTGTGCCTTCAAAGCCAGCTTCGTGCAAAGCATCTTTCAGCGGTTGGTTCCAGCAGAAGAAGAAATCCAAGTGCGCGCCTTTGTGATGTTTTTGGGCATTGAAGGCACGTTCTTCGGCGTCATAGCAGAGACCTTCATTCAGTACGACACCAGTGAGAATGTTCATCTTGGCCAGTCTTTGGGTGTAGGCCACAAGATGGCTGGCGGTGACATGATTGAGGATGATCATGTCAGGTTGGTGAGCGGCGAGCACACCTTGATAGGCTTCAAGCGGCTCCAAGAGGCACTCTACGCCGCGTTGGCGTAGTTGGAAGGCCAGCAGGGAAGCCACCAGCAAGTCCCGGCGGCGGTCATCCACCAACAGGACCACTTTTTTAACGTCCGACAATTTTTTTTCGGATTTCATGAGGAAAAATAACGGCAAGGCCCGAAGGGCACGCACGGTTCCGGTCAGGCGTAATACTGGCTTTGGCGGCCGGTGATTGTCAAATCTTCCGGCACCTCGGCCAGTTTGACCTGTCGCCCCGCTTGCAGTGCGGACCAGGTGACGGCGAAACTCAGTTGGTTGGAGAGCAGCACTTCTGCGGGAGTGATCGGGGCAGTGCCGTTGCCTTGCACGGCAGCAATCAATTCGGCAAAGGCCCGTTGAGTGCCGCTGGCCAGGGGCGTGAAAGGGATCGGCTCCGGCTTGCCCAAGTATGGCCGGTCGGGATGAGTGCGCTTCTCGCGGGTGAGCCAACTGCCGTCTGCGCCGACCGTCAGGCAGCCCGTCTCACCGGCAAACCGCACATTCAAACCGGGCGCAGAGGTGATGACCGCGTTCAATCCACCGGAGAATTGCACCAAGGCGTTCTCGATCATCGGATCGGCATCAACGAGGTGTCCGGTCACGTCTTTCGGATCGTATGTGCAAGTGGCCTGCACGGACTCAACGGTCCGTCCGCCGCTGAAGTAAACCATCAGGTCGAACGAATGCGGGTGGCTCCAGAGCAAGGCAGCGCGACCAAGTTCAACGGTGATCAGGCGCAGTTCGCCGATATCACCCGCAGCGATCATGGACTTCACCAGCCGGAAGACATCCATGCACCGGCGGGTGGTGCCGTAGCTCAGCTTGGTGCCATGCCTTTCCACCGCATCCAGAGCGCGACGGCACTCAGGTAGTGATCGGCCCAGCGGCTTTTCCACGTGGATGCCTTTGACGCCGTTTTCGGCGGCGAAGGTCACGATGTCACAGCGACCCAGCGTGCGGGTGGCGATGCTGATGATATCGGGCTTTGCGGTCCGGATGAGCTCCTGATAGTCGGTGAAATACACCGGCACCTTCAGTTCCTTGCCAGTTGACGCAGCTGCCGCCTGTTGGGCATCGCAAACGGCAACAATCTCCAGGCCCGGATTGGCCTGCATGGCTTCTGCATGACTGACGGGCAACCAACCGGCCGGGATGGTCTGGCGCAGTCGCTCTGGTGTATGGGCACCGATCCGGCCGCACCCGATCAAGGCGGCACGCAGGCGGGTTGGGGAAGTTGAACTCATTTCCAAAGGAGAATCGAAGTGAGGCGCGTCGTTTGGCTGGCCGACATCGACTCGTATATCGCAGGCAATTCAGACCAGTTACGGCGTCCGCTGATGAGCTTCGCCGCTGGCAGTTTGCCCGTCAGGATCTGGCCAAGCAGAAACTCGCAATTCCGCTTCACCGTAAAGCGCAATTCATGCGGAGCCACCGGTAGGTCAGGGGACATGCCGCAAGCGATGAGTCGCAGTTGCTTGTCGTAAAAATACTGTGAATCCAGCGGATTAAACGGTGCTGGCGATTGGCCGCGGCCGGGGAAACCCAATACAGCGATGGTGCCTTCCTTGCGGGCGAGTTGCAGGCAGAGCAGCCAGTCATCCCAACGGTTCGAAGTGGAGATGACCAGATCGGCGTTGCCAGAGGAGGGGACTTCCGCCTTGGTGCAGGCTTTCGTTGCGCCAAGCTCGATGGCTAGAGCGCGTGCATCAGCTTGACCGGAATAGGCGGCGACTTGACCGCCCGAGCTTGCCGTCAGAGCAACGGCGCCTAGGCCGAGCATGCCGAGGCCGACAACCGACACTTGATGTCCCGGAGTGAAGCCGCCTTTCAGCAAGGCATTGTAACCGAGATGAAAGAGATAGGTGGTCGAGGCCAGTTCGGCATCCTCATCGAGAGGCAGTTTCAGCACAATCTTTTCAGCGGGGCAGATAAAAGCGCTGCGATGGGATTGGAAACTCAGGATGCGATCGCCGGGCTGGTAGGCTTTTACCTCGCTGCCGACGGCTTTCACTTCCGCCACGTTGCAGTAACCGACGACGCGTGGATAGATGGGGCCGGGTCGCAGGGGTGGCTCACCTAGATACGCGGCCAGTTCGGTGCCAGGGGAGATGGCCGAGCAAATGGTTTCCGCCAGCACTTCTTGCGGGCCTAGGTTTTCGGTGTCCAGCACCTGCTCCTCAAACACCAGTTGCCGTGGACCGAGCAGGCGGGCGATTTTGGAGTTGATGGTCGTGCTCATCGTGCGGGCTAGACGGCTTTCCGGTTGCGCAGGAGCTGCTCCGCCTCCTGCCAGTCTTCCTCGTTGTCGATATCCACGGAGCGTTCGCGGGGCATGGGGTAACCGATCAGCGGCTGGGCGTAGTAGGATTTGGCTTCTTCAAATGCGGCCACATCCAGCACATGCACGGCGCCATTCGCGCGATAAGCCGTGGGCAGTTCCTGCGTGCGCTTGCCGATGTATTCGGGGAAGAACGGTTGCAGCAGGTTTTCGCCGTTCAGATCCATCGCCGCAAAAGGCTGGTGCGAATACGGGCTGACGCTCATGAGAAACTTGCCCTGCTTGCGGCGGAACAGTTCAAACGCCTCGCGCACATCTTCACCAGTGCGGAAAGGGCAGGTGGGCAGCAGGATGACCAGCGTGCGGAATTCCTCGCCCATCTCGCGGAACTTTTGCAATGCATGCAAGGCGACTTGCACCAC